>JANXLS010000231.1 GCA_025355035.1 Planctomycetota bacterium
TGCCAAGATGCGCCGCGCCGGGCAAGTGGGACGAGAAAGACGAGCACAGCGTATTTGGAGACTACGCGAAGCGAGTTTTTCGAAGTACCACGCCGCCCGCCGCAAGCAGATTGGCGCGAGGGTTTTGTCCGGTAGCTCTTAACTCTACTATCGTCTTCAATGCTTCGAATCATTCCTTACTTCTCGTGATACTCCGAGTGACTCGTCGTGATATACGCACCATCGCCGCCGATTTTGCCGCGAATGGTGTAGTCGCCTTCACTAGCTCTTCCCCTTCATCACTCGGTACTCGGCACTCTTTTAAGCCGAGACCATTTCCTTCTCTTCGACCTTTACCTGCGTTGCCTTGTAGTCCGCTTTTTCAGAAGCAGCTTCCATCTTCGCAGCTGCTTCGCGACGAGCTTTCTCGGCCGCGCGATCGATTTCGTCCATCGGCAAGTGGCGTTCTAGTTCTTCGAACTTGATCGCGATGCGCTTCGAGACGCCCGGTTCCGGCATCGTGATGCCGTACAGAATGTTCGCGTAGCTCATCGTCTTTTTGTTATGCGTGATCACAAGGAACTGGCTCTGGTCCGTAAATTCCTTCACGATCTGGTTGAAGCGATCGACATTCGCTTCGTCCAGCGGCGCGTCGACTTCGTCGAGAATACAGAACGGCGCCGGGCGCGAGCGGAAGACGGCGAACAGCAGCGCGATCATCGTCATCGTCTTTTCGCCACCGCTCAACAGCATCACGTTACGCGGTTCTTTTCCCGGAGGCCGGGCGATGATTTCAATACCGGCTTCGAGAATGTCTTCGCCCTGCTCCATCACCAATTCCGCTTTTCCACCGCCGAACAACTTGCGGAAAATTTCGTTAAAGTTACCCCTCACCGCTTCGAACGTCTCCTGGAACAATGTTCGGCTGCGGCGATTGATGCGTGAGATCACGTCCTTCAAACTCGCGCGCGCGGAATCCAAATCTTCGAACTGAACCTTCAAGAAGCCGTGGCGTTTTTCGAGTTCCTGCTGTTCTTCCAGCGCGTACATGTTCACCGGGCCCATGCGCGCCAATTTTTCTTCCAACACCCTCACCGCTTCAACAGCATCCGCTGCCACCTCCGGCGGGCCCCCGCGGGTGTTCAATTCCGCGTCCGCATCCATCTGGAATTCCGAACGCGCCTGCTCCAACTTGCCTTCCAAACGCACGCGCAGATTCACTTCGCGTTCGCGCACCGCTGTCAGTTCCGCATGTGCCTTCTGCTGCTCGGTTGCGATTTCGCGTTCGCTTCCGCGCGCTCGATCGAAGCCTTCGCGCGCTGCATCCTTGTGCGACTGCATCGCGGCCGTTTCGGTCGTCAGAGCTTCAATCGATGACGCCAACACCCCGCGCGTCGCGTCCTTTTCACCGAGCGACATTTCAAGCATCCCGCGTCGTTCGTCGAGCGATTGAGCGCGCATGCCTTCGCGGCTGGCTTCGTCCCGGCGATCCGCGAATTGAGCTGACAGCGACTGGCCTTCGCGTTCCAACGCCGTAACCCGTTCCCGCCACGTCGCAGCTTCGCGTTCCATCTCAGCGAGACTGGCGCGCGACACCATCAGCACTCCTTCGCGTTCGCTGTGCTCCGCTTCCACCGTCAACACACTCGCCGCTGTCGTCGATTCCGTCGTCCGCGCCGTCTCCAATTCCTCGCGCATGCTGTTGACACGTGCGACGTGAGCGCTGCGTTCGGCTTCGAGTTCGTGAATTTCCTTTACCGCCAAACTCTTCTCTTCCGAACTGCGCGATTCTTCCCGTTCGATCGCCGCAACCATGCTCTTCAATTCAGTCTGACTCATCGACAGCGAGTGAATGTCCACGCGCATGCGTTCTTCGTCGCGAGCGATGCGATGGGCGCGCTTTTCGAGATACGCCGATCGTTCCGCAAGACCTTCAATTCCCTGGCGCAATTCTTCGATCTGCGTCCCGAGCCGCGTGATTTCATTGTTTCGCGCGATCAATCCCAGGCGCTGAGCCTTGAAGCGACCGGCACTGAACGTCCCTGAGCATTCGAACAGATCGCCATCGAGCGACACGCGACTTGCGCACGCGACCGCCATGCCCTGCTCGAACGCCGCACTCGCCGCATTCGACGTTTCGTATACAAAGACATCACCCAGCAACGCGCGAGCAACCGCACTGAAACGATCCTTACAGGCGACGAGATCCGAAGCGCGGCCCAAGTATCCCGGCGCATCCCCCGCCTCCGGCTTGGCGCGGGCAGCCAACACCGCTTCGGCGCTATCTAAAGGAAGGAAGCGCGCGCGGCCCAATTCCATTTCACTGAGCTTCGCAGCCAACGCCCGCGCTACTTCCGCCGTCGAGACCACGATCGTTTCGACATGATCACCCAGCGCCGCTTCGATCGCCTGTTCCAAACGCGGTTCGACGTTCAAACAATCAACAGCCAACCCGTACACCTCGTCGTCCAAATTCATGTCGTGGCGCAACGTCGTCAACACCGCGCGCGCTCCGGGCGAGAGACCTTCGCCACTTTCACGCAAGCCCTCCAGTGCCACCAATCGCGAGTGCCGCTGTTCCAATTCGCGCTGCTGTTCGCTGATCGCGCGCCCCAGACGATCGATCTCGTCCTGCGTCTTGCGCTGAAGCGCCTTCATCCCTTCCTGTTCAGTCTCAAGCATTTCGCGGCGATGCCGAACTTGATCCATTCGTCCGCGCAATTCTTCCGATTCCGCCTGAGCGAATCGCAACTGATCGTCCGCGCGCGTCATCTGCGCCTGCGTTCGGCGCACACGATATTCCAAGCTGCCGAGTTCCGCTTCCGCTCGAACGAGCGTGTCCTGCAACTGAGTGCGGCGACCGAGTGCTTCAACCGCCCGCTTGCGCGCCGTTTCCAATTCGCTAACGCGAACCTCGCGCAGATCCAATTCCTTCGCGACAATCGCCGAAAACTCCGTCGCCTTTTCAGCGCATGCTTTCAAATTCTCCGCAGCACGTTCCGCGTCCATCTCCGCACGTTCGCGCTCCTGCGAAATCGCCGCAGCGCGTTCACCCGCCGCCGTTGCCGCATTCCGAGCGCGTTCCGCTTCCGTCGCCAATTCCGAAATCGTCCGGCGCTCGCCTTCCGTTTCAGCATCCAGGCGATGCAACCGATTGCTCGCTTCAGCCAACTGCTGCTGAGCCGCATTCAAACGCCCATCTAACTCCGCCATGTTCGTCTGATGCTCTGCCGTCAGCGCCTGCGCGTTCGCCAATTCTGACGCCAACGTCGTCACTCGTCCGTCAGCCAGTTGCAAACCCGCCGCCGCTTCCCGTAACGCTTCGCGACTGGCGAACGCATCGCTCAAAAGAATATCAATGCGAGACTGGCGCAACGTGTCGGTGATTTCTTTCGCCTTCCGCGCTTTCTCGGCCTGACGCGTCACCACCTTTAAGTTGCGATCCACTTCACCCAACAGATCGTTCAAGCGAGCCAAGTTCTGCTCAACCCGCTCCAGTTTGCGAAGCGCAATGCGCTTGCGTTCTTTGTATTTGTGAATGCCGGCCGCTTCTTCAAACAACACGCGGCGGTCCTTGCTGTTGGCTTCAAGCAGCGCCGCAACGCGACCCTGCTCGATGACCGAGTAGCTCGACGTCCCGATGCCCGTGTCCCAGAACAGCTCGCGAACATCCTTCAGCCGGCACAGCGCTTTGTTGATGAGGTATTCGCTTTCGCCCGAGCGATACAGCCGGCGCGTCACCGAAACTTCCGGAGCGCTCAGCGGCAACTTGCCCGAGGCATTATCAAAGAGGAGTGTAACTTCAGCGATGCTCAACGGCTTGCGATTGCCGGAACCATTGAAGATCACGTCAAGCATTTCGCCGCCGCGCATGGCTTTGGCCGACTGCTCGCCCAGCACCCATTTAAAGGCGTCAACGACATTGGATTTTCCGCAGCCGTTGGGGCCAACGAAACACGTGAAGCCCTTTTCGAAATCGAAAACGACTTTGTCCGCAAACGACTTAAATCCGAACGCTTCGAGACGTTTCAAGTGCATGACTGCAACCTCCGGGTGATTTGGGCTCCCCCCCAAGTCCCGTGGTAATTCGACTCATCGCACGACTGTGATTTAGTGTATGCACTGAGTCATTATCTGTATCGTCGAGTACTATACTTTACTTTAAACAATTTTCGCGATTTTTTTCGCTGGATTTTTAAATTTATTGAGCGAAATGCTTTGCAACGATCAAATCACGTTATTTTTCTCAAAAAATAGCGAAAAAATAGCTTATGTTATTCGTTATTTTGTATTGTATTAGGATCAATAAGGCGTCGAACTTCAAGCCTCATCAGAAAAAATTAACGTTCAAAGCTCGCAACGAAGACCCAGAAGTTCTAGCAGGGTGCCCCGCGCATATCGCATTTTATGCGCCGGGTATTTCGAACGTGATCAAGGCGCAGGCGACGGAGCCTGCAACGAAGAGCACGTTTAAAAGACCCCAGCAGAAAATGCGATAGCTGGGTGGCCCGTCCAAAATTGTACTCAATTTGGGACGGGTGAGCGCAGCGAACAAGAAGCTCCTCTATTGTCTTTCGAATTGAAGAGAATAGACAAAAAGCGCTGGTTTTTTCCATGCAAGTCTTTTTCAATAGGCTGCTATACTCTTTTGTTCAGTCACACGGTCCTGACGGTATCCGGTCACTCCGGCACACCCGCGTTATTCCGCCGGATTCCGTTAGAGGGTTTGGAGTTAATGGTCGATTCCAAAGGGAGGCGGCTTATGCCCGGCCAGCCGGGCTATCCGAATCAAGCCGTGTACGAAATGAAGTGAGAACAGGTGCAGTTTATGGCCGCAACCGCTCGATCCCTCTGGTTCCGTTACGGTATCGCGTTCGCTGCGGCACTGCTGTCGCTGGCGTTCTCACATTATGTTCTTC
>JANXLS010000239.1 GCA_025355035.1 Planctomycetota bacterium
TGTTCGCCGCGAGTGGAGGCTTTTTACTGCTCGCAATAGTCCATCTCATATTAAAATTTAAACGAATCGAAAACGACGCCGTCGAAGATTTCGCCACGATTGGCGTTGCGCTCGTCGTCGCGGCCTACGCGGCAATAATGCTGTTCAAAGAAAAAGCGGAGCAAGTGCCGCAAAAAGAATGTTTAAAACAATAGTTCCAAACATCACTGTCACTTGGCCATTTTTGAACTTTGAACTGTGTTCACGCCGTTTCTTCCGTATTAAAAATCTCGTCCACAAACACATCCGCGTCGAACGGTTCGAGGTCCGTCATCTTCTCGCCGAGGCCGATCCACTTCACCGGAAGATCGACTTCCGCGCGCATCGAAATCACGGCGCCGCCCTTTGCCGTGCCGTCCAATTTCGTGATGATCAACCCCGTAACCCCAGCCGTTCTCTCGAAATTCTTGGCCTGACGAACTGCCGTCTGCCCCGTGTTTCCATCGAGCACCAACAACACTTCATGCGGCGCGCTGGGAAGTTTCTTCTTGATCACGCGCGTGATTTTTTCGAGTTCGTCCATCAAGTTCTTCTTGTTGTCAAGCCGCCCTGCCGTATCCACAATCACGACATCGATGTTCTTCGCGAGCGCTTTTTCGACTGCCTGATACGCGACGGAAGACGGGTCCTGCTCCTGCTTCGCCGGGATGTAATCGACGCCCACACGATCGGCCCACGTCACAAGCTGATGGACCGCCGCCGCGCGAAACGTGTCAGCCGGAGCCAGCAAAACACTCTTGCCTTCGCTCTTGAAGCGATGCGCGAGTTTTGCGATCGACGTCGTTTTCCCGGAACCGTTCACGCCCACAATTAGAATCACCGTCGGCGTTCCCGCCGGTCCCCAAATGGCCTGGCTGCTCTGAGGCGGAAACGATTTTTTAAGGTGATCTTTAAGAAAGAGCATCACTTCGTCCGTGCTCTTAATTTCACGATCGCTGTAGGCAGTCTGCAATTTCTCAACCAGATCATCCGCCATGCGCGGAGAAACATCGGCTTGGATCAACGTATCGCGAATCCGGTCAGCGGCTTCGTTGTCGATCTTTCGTCCAACGAGAAAATCCAGCCCGTTGCGCAGCAGCTTTGTCATTGGCTTGACGCTGGCTACCAACGACGCGCTGGCCTTCTTCGCCAAGTTTGCGACCGCTTGCGTTGTGCTCGAAACCGCCTGCCCGATCTTCTTAAAGAAATTTCCCAGTGCCACGAAGCTGCTCCTTAGATGACCGCCGAACAAAACCGCGAAATCCAATATATAATAGAGGAGGAGCGGGCAAACGACAAGCGCGATGAATTCGCTGCCACGACCGCGAGTGCGTAGGCGTTTGAATCCAGAATAGAGCGCGAATCAAGGACGCTTCTGTGAGAAAACTCAATGCGGCGGCGGCGGAATTTCGAACGGTGGATACGTTTCGCCACTCGCCAGTTTCGTCCAAGCCGCATCGCCGTAAACACCGGCCTTCGAATAATCGAACGGCTTGAATCCAATTTTTTCGACCGGCGATCCCGGCTTGAAATGAAAATCCAGATTCTCCGCATCGACGAACATCGGATCGGCTAGCATGCCTCCCGCATCCTTTCCAGCCTTCTGCCACGCCGCAAAATCCATCCCGGCAAACGCGACCGCAACTCCCGTCGTGTTGAAGTACAAATTCTTATCGATTTCAACCAGGGGCTCGTTCCACTTGCCCTCAAGCAACGGACCTTCTTTGAAAATCACGATATTGTTCGTGAAGCTGAACGGTCGAAATGCTTCGACACGTGTCCGCTTGATCTGAGCCGTCCGAGCGAACGCGAGGATATTGTTTCGGATGACATTGTCCTTCCCATAGTGCTGATGAAACCCGCCACTCTTCGTGCGATAGACGAGATTGTTTTCCATCGTCACACCCGTCGATCCTTCATCCGTATAAAGCCCCCAACCGCCGTACGAGTAGGCTTCGATATCATGAATCACATTATTGCTGACGGTCGTTCCCGGCGATGTCCCGAGCGTGTAAACCGCGCCCATGTCGCTCAGCATCGCCCAGCCGATGTGATGGATGTGGTTAAAGTCGATCGTGTTGTGATTCGCCGCGCTTGGCCCGTATCCCCACGTCCACCCAACCGAAACCCCGGAGTAAAACAAATCCGCGATCTCGTTGTGAGTGACTTGATTCTCTGAACTTTGCCCAATCCACACGCCCACCGCGCACGGAAAAATCGCGCCGCCGTGGCGAATGATGTTGTTATCGACGACGACCCCGCTGGTGCGATCCGCTTCCTTCGCAGCGATTCCCGTCTCGCCAATTCGTACTCCGCCGGCGCCAAAATCGTGAATGTGACAATGCCGCACCGCGTCATCTGTGCAACCCTTGCGGAACCAAATCGTGTACGTTCCAAGATGCGCGAATTCGCAATTCTCGATCGTCACATGTCGAGCGCCATCCGCCAAAAACGCCGCTTCAATCTTCGCTGCCGCCTGCATCGGCTCGACACCGGCTTCTGGCGTGTTCCACTGTGCGTGTTGAAAACTCAAGCCTTTGAACGAAACATGCGAAACGAATTTTCCTGCCGCCGCATCGCCTTTCAGAATCACAAAGTGCGAAGCGACCGGAGCGACGATCTGCGCCGTCGCAATGTCTTCGCCCGGGCGCGGCTTATACGTCAAAACGCCATCGCGCCCCAGATACCATTCGCCCGGAGCATCCAGCGCCGTCCGCACATTTTCGAAGATGAACCCCGTATGCCCGTCGATCTTATTCCACGGTTTCATTCCGCCGCCGCCATACGTGATCGTGCCTGTTTTCAAATCGATCGAATCAATAAACTTCCGCGTGTTGTCCCACTTGTGGTAGGCAACAAGATTCACATCCTTCAGTTCGCGTTCGCTGAGTCCTTCAAGTTGCTTGATGTCGTCCGGCCGAAACGTCACCGTGGTCTTCGCGCCCTTGGGAACTTTCGACATTCCTTTGTCGATCACTTCTTCTTTGACCGTCGTCGCGTAGATGAAGAATTTGTTGGGCGTCTTAGCCCGAATCGCGCGGCTCCCGTTCACCCACAGTTGCTCGAAATACCATTTTCCGTTCGCAACATTTTCGACATTCATCGCCCAATTTCCGTTCCCATCAACTTTCCATCCTGTCAACAACCCTCCGCCCGAAAACACCGGGGTGACGTTGCTCGCCGCTTCAAAGCTAATCGGCGCTTCAGCCGTGCCGCTGTCTTGCGAATCCAGGACAAGCGGTTCAGTAAATGTGTAATGTCCAGCTGAAATTAAGACGCCTACGGGAGCCGTCAAAGGGCCCGCGGCGCGCTGCTTCCGAAGCGCATCGCGCGCGCCAATTAACGACGCCAGAGGACCATCCGTCTTTCCCGCGTTGGGAGCTTGAAGTGATCCGGACCACGCATCATTTCCATCCGGCGCGACATGCAGCGTCTGAGCGAAAACAGGCGGGAAAAAGAGGGCGAATGCGAGCAGAATTGGATGCAAAAGAGCCGTTCGATTCATCACGAAAAAGTGTTCTCCAAGATTAAAACGGGCTACAGCACGGTGAATCAAACGGCCCGAGTCGGCACGTTATTTCGTCTTCAAATATCTGTCAAAAAACGCCACGATTTTAGCGGTATTCTCGGGTGTCGAAAATTTCGGACCGCCATGGCCGGCACCTTCAATCGTGATCAACTCCACTTCGACGCCCGCCGCTTTCAACGCGTCGCGCAGTGTCTCGCTTTGCTTGATCGGCACAAGCGGGTCTTTGTCTCCGTGCATGATCAAAAAGGGCGGATCGTCTTTCGTCACAAAAGTGATCGGCGACGCCTTGGCCGATTTATCATGATTTTCCTGAATTGGCCCGCCCACCAATTTCGATTCCGGACTCTGAGGTGAATCGTGATCGATCGGCCCTTTGATCGCCGCTTGAGCGTTCATCTTATCCAGATCGCTGGGACCAAACCAATCGCAGACAGCCTGCACCCGGCTCGACTGATCCTTGTTTCCAAGATCGCCTTCCAGCTCCGCGACATCGCCCGACGTTCCCAACAACGCCACCAAATGCCCACCCGCGCTGCTCCCCCACACGCCAATGTGCGCCGCATCGAGATTGTAGTCCTTTGCGTGTGCGCGTAGCCAACGGATCGCGGCTTTGCAATCGTGAATCTGTGCGGGCATCGGAGCGACCTGTGAGAAGCGATATTCAATGCTGGCCACCGCGTACCCTTTGCTTAACAGCGGCATGAACGGCCCGCCATTTTTGCTCCCCGCCGACCATGCCCCGCCATGAATCCAAACGACGACCGGCAACGCTTTTTCGCTCTTTTCCGGATAGAACAAATCGAGCACCTGCGCTTTGTGTCCGTTCTCAACATACGGCGTATCGCGCAGCGCTTTGATCCCCGGCGGCAGCGGTAATTCCCGGCGCGGCGGCCCGTCTGCGGCAAGGGCGTGGACGAAAATAAATGCGATCGAAAGGAGGCTCAGGACTTTAATCATTTGCATGTTCTCACATAAAAAGGGAGACGTTTCGTTGTTGACCGCACGACACGTTATCTGGCATTTTACAATCTTGTTACACCGCTCCCGAAATTGCTGCGCTATGATTCACTCAACTCAAACCCGGGAAACGTTGCCATGCGCACAACAATGCTTTCAATTCTTCTTACAATCAGTTTTGTAGGAGCCGCGTTCGGTGGAACCATTTCCACAACCGGTGAGGCCACCGTTTTCGTCACGCCCGACGAAGTCTCAATAAGTTTCGGAATCGAAACCGCCGACCCCAGTCTCGATAAAGCCAAGTCCGTGAACGACGCTGAGAGTACCAAGCTGCTGGCCGCATTAAAAGCTGTCGGTGTTCCGGAAAAAGATATTCAGACCGACACCATCACCGTTGAACTTCGTTACAAAAACGGACACGAGCACCTGATCGAAAGCTACGTCACGCGGCGCATGTATTCGGTGAAGTTGAAGGACGTGAAGCTTCTTGAAAAAGCAGTGGATACCGGATTAAAAAACGGAGCCAACCGATTAATCGGATTGGAATACAAAACGACCGAATTGCGAAAATACCGCGACCAGGCGCGAAAGTTGGCGATTGTTGCGGCAAAAGAAAAAGCAGTCGCGCTCGCCACCGAATTGGATTGCAAAGTCGGCAAACCGCAATCGATCTCTGAAGGCTATATCCACAGCGGGTACAACTCGCATGCATGGTGGGGCTACGGGGGCGGATACGGCAACAATTCACAAGTGGTCGCGAACCAGGGTGGTGCCGCTGGTGACGATGGCGTTACGATGCCGCTCGGCCAGATGAGTGTCAAAGCCTCGGTCAGCGTAACGTTCAATCTGGATTAACAAGAGGAGATTGAAGCGCAACCTCTGCGTGCGCTGCATCTCCGCGTTACCACGAGAGAAATAGTTGTCGCGGCAATTGTCGTCGACGGAAACGAAAAATGGGTGTAATCTAAAATTATCCCTTTTTCGGAGCTATCATCATGAATCGTAGAGAATTGTTGACCGCGGGCGGACTGGGTCTGGCGGGCTTGGCGTTATCCAAATATCCAGCTCACGCTGCGGGCGAAGTCAAGCGCGTCGGTTTGATCGGCAGCGGCTGGTATGGCAAAGCCGATCTGTTGCGCCTGATTCAAGTTTCACCCGTCGAAGTCGTTTCGCTCTGCGACGTGGATAAAAAGATGGTGGCGGATGCGGCGGATCTCGTATCGACACGGCAAGCGTCCAAGAAGAAGCCGCGCACGTATAGCGACTGGCGCGAGATGCTCAAGGAGAAGGATCTCGATATTGTCCTGATCGGAACGCCCGATCACTGGCACGCACTGCAGATGATCGCCGCCGTTGAATCCGGTTGCGACGTTTATTGCCAGAAGCCGATCGGTGTCGATGTCGCCGAATGCCAAGCCATGCTGGCCGCCGCTCGCAAGCACAAAAAAGTCGTGCAGATTGGAACGCAGCGCCGCAGCACACCGCATTTGATCGAAGCGCAGAAGCTGATCCAGGAAGGCCGCCTGGGCAAGATCGGGCTCGTCGAAATTTATTGCTATTACCACATGCGAACGCGCGAAAATCCGCCCGATTCGACACCCCCCGAAAATCTCGACTACGAAATGTGGACTGGCCCGGCGCCGATGCGCCCGTACAACAAGCTCGTTCACCCGCGCACGTGGCGGGCGTTCATGGAGTACAGCAACGGCATCCTTGGCGACATGTGCGTCCACATGTTCGACATGACGCGCTGGATGATGGACCTCGGCTACCCCAAGCGCATCAGTTCGAACGGTGGAATTCTGATCGACAAGAACAGCAAGGCGAACACGACCGACACGCAAGACGCCATCTTTGATTACGACGATGTGAAAGTCGTTTGGCAGCACCGTTCGTGGGGACCGCCGCCGGACCCGAAATACCCATGGGGCGCGACGTTCTACGGCGACAAAGGCACGCTGAAGTGCAGCGTGATGAGCTATGATTTCATCCCGGAAAAAGGCGAAGCGATTCACAAGGACGTGACGTACGAATACGAACAATTCCCTGAAGACAAGACGGAAAAAGACCTCGAGCGCCACGTCGCCCCGGCGATTCGTGGTCACATGAAGAACCTCCTGGAATGCGTCGCGTCGCGCGGTCGTCCGGTCGCCGACATCGGAGAAGGCGCAATCTCGACGATCTCCTGCATTCTCGCAAACCTATCTCTGCAATTGGGCCGCACACTGGTCTGGGACCCTGTTGCGGGGAAGATCGCGAACGACGACGAAGCCAACAAGTTGCTCGCGCGCCCTTATCGTGGCCCATGGATTCATCCCGACGCGGCGAAGATTTGAATGACTGACGCATTCGTTCGTCAGCAGTGATGACTGTCGGTTGTGTATTTTTATAGAAAGAGGAGAGAGACGATGTTCCGAACGATGTTGGTATGTGCGGTCGTGTTGATTGCAGGGAATGCAACCTTCGCGGCGGAACTTTCAGCGGAGGTTGCGGCAGAAGTCGCGAAGTTCAAAGACGCCAATCCGAAGGTGCGGCAACAGGGCTTGACCGCGCTTGGAAAAATGGGCGCAAAGGCCAAGCCGGCGATCCCGCAGATCGTCGAAATGATGCAGGATAAAACGACGTGGGTAACGACTCGCGCGATGATGGTTCTGACCGAAATCGGCCCGGACGAAACCTGCGCGAAACCCACCCTGCCGTTCCTGGGACAAGGCCCGGACATTCGCCAGATCGCCGTTGACATGCTGGTGCTGCTCAAAGAGAAAGCCGTCCCGACGGTCATCGAAGCACTGAAAGACGACAAGAGCGCCGAAGGTGGCGCGGAAGTGCTGCAAAAAATAGGCTCCGCAGGAAAGGGTGCGTTGGCTCAGTTGCAGACGACGCTGAAAACGACGAAATCCGCGCCGGTGAAAGATGCGTGTTCGAAGGCGTTGAAGGCGATTAACAAGTAGAAAATGGAGTGGCGACCCTGGAACGAATATCAATGACTTTGGACGAATTCGAGCGAGTCGGTGAATCGCTCGGTTCCTGTGCTGGTTTGGCTCGTCGATCCCACAATGCGAACCATCCTTATTCATCCCAACGGCGGCAAACCGATTTTGAAACACGACGGCGAAATGATTGACGACGGAAAAGTCCTGCCTAAATTTAAATGTAAGATCGCGCGCTTCTTTGAAGATTAAATCAATTTACTCGCTCAGCGTGAACAAACTCAACAGTTCTTCCCGGCTCAAATCTTTCACCCCTGCGTTGTCGTGCGTGACAATCGAACTGGCCAACGCTTTCTTCAAGGCTTGACGTCGCAGAATTTTTTCTTCGAGCGTTCCCTTGCATATCAAACGGTAAACATTGACGGTTCGCTTCTGCCCAATCCGGTATGCACGATCCTGAGCCTGCTGATCGTTTGCGGGATTCCAATCGTGGTCGTAAAAAATGACCGTGTCCGCGCCCGTCAGATTCAATCCCGCTCCCCCCGCGCGCGTTGATATCAGGAATGTCTCGATGCTCGGGTCGCCGTTGTACTGCTCGACCAATTTTTGCCGCGACATCCCCGGCGTTTCGCCGTCGATGCGCAGATACTTCATGCCCTTGCCCGTGACGTAATGCCCCAGAATATCCATCATGCTGGTGAGTTGGCAAAAAATCAGCGCGCGGTGTCCGCCTTCGCGGCATTCTTCCAACAGCTCGCCCAGTGCCTCGAGTTTCCCCGAGCGCGATTCGTAACCGGGAATCGGATTCCTGACGCGCTGGCGCCCGCCATCCTTCGGCAGGTAGAGCAAGTCCGGATGATTGCAGATTTTTCGCAGCCCAATCAGCGCCGCCAGAATCGCCGGCGACGACGCGTCGCCCTTTTCCACAATGTCGCTGACGGCTCTCTTCGCTTCATCTGAATCGCCGAAGCCCTTGTACAACGCGGTCTGTTCCGGCGTGAGCGGACAGAAAATATCGCTCTCGATCTTCGGTGGCAAATCTTTCGCCACGTCCGTTTTCAAACGGCGCAACACGAACGGAAAGATTTTTTCGCGCAATCGTTCCGCCGCGTCTTTTCCGTTCTTGAACTGCTCTTCCGTCTCCGCGCGGCCCGACTGCATCGTCATGATCGGCTCTTCAAATTGCTGAGTGA
>JANXLS010000244.1 GCA_025355035.1 Planctomycetota bacterium
GGGCAGGACGCGGGCTTTTTGGGGAAGACGTACGATCCGTTTAATTTGATGGCCGATCCGTCGAAGCCGAATTTCAAAGTGCCGGATTTGCTGCCGCCGACGGAGATCGGCGACGCTCGGTTGCAGCGGCGCAAAGCGTTGCGCGCGATTGTGGATGAGACGGTTCAGAATTTTGAAGCCAGCGACAGCGCGATGACGATGGACACGCATTTCGCGAGCGCGTATCGGCTGATGACGAGCACTCAGGCGCGCGCGGCTTTTGATCTGACGAAGGAGCCCCAGAAGGTTCGCGATCGGTACGGCAATTCGCGGTTTGGACAATGCTGTTTGCTGGCGCGGCGACTGATCGAAGCAGGCGTTCGCTTTGTGACGGTCAATACGTTTCTGACGGTGTTCAACGAAATCACGTGGGACATTCACGGGTCGAAACCGTTCACGTCGATTCAAGGCATGAAGGAGATCGTCGCGCCGATGTACGATCAGGGCTACAGCGCGCTGATTGAAGATTTGTCGCAGCGCGGAATGTTGGATGACACGCTGGTCGCGAATCTGGCGGAGTTTGGGCGGACGCCGCGGATCAATCCGGCGGGTGGGCGTGATCATTGGCCGCAGTGCTGGAGCGTGTATTTCGCGGGCGGCGGCGTGAAGGGCGGACGGATCATTGGACGGAGCGACGAAATTGGCGCGTTCCCGGCGGAACGGCCGGTCAATCCGTCGGAGATTGTGGCGACGGTTTACAAGAGTTTGGGGCTGGATCTTGAAACGAAATTGCCGGGGCCGCAATCGCGACCGTATCCGTTGGTGGATTTCGGGACGCGCGAGATTAAGGAACTTTTTTAACGGGGAACGCTGAATTGCATTTTTTTACCGCCAATGACGCGGATTTACGCGCGGATCTTCGCGGATTGTTTTTGGGTTAAACACGGCATGCGTACAATCACCACCTTAATTGCTTTCTGCTTGCTGTATTGCGCGGTTTTCGCTTCGGACGAGGGGGTTCGGGATTGGTCGTTTCGGAATGCGGTGCAGCCGATTTTGGCGAAGGCGGGGTGCAATTCGGGGGCTTGTCATGGGGCTGCGGCGGGGAAGAATGGGTTCAAGCTTTCGTTGCGCGGTTACGACGACGAGGGGGACTACCGCGCGATAGCGAAGAATGCATTTGGGCGGCGGTTGGATTTGGCTGATCCGGGGCAGAGTCTCTTGCTGACGAAGGCGACGGGCGCTACGGCCCATAAAGGGGGCGAGCGCTTTGATACGGGTTCGAAGGAGTACAAAATTCTTGCGGAATGGATCGCCAACGGCGCGCCGGAGCCGAAGGCGGATGACCCTCGGATTGTTCGGATCGAATTGCTGCCGGCGCAATCGCGTTCGAAGATCGGCGCTGAGATTCAAATGACGGTGCAGTCCACTTTTTCGAATGGCGAGACGATTGATGTGACGCGCTGGGCGAAATATTCCGCTTCAAATGCGGCGGTGGCGATTGTCGATGACAATGGGAAAGCGAAAGTTATCGGCAATGGCGAGGGCGCGATTACGGCGTGGTATTTGAGTCGGATTGCGATTTCAAACGTGGCGTCGCCGTATGAGAAACAGGTGCCGGACGAGACGTTTGCGAAAGAGGCGCGCGCGAATTTCATCGATGACATTGCGCTCGAAAAACTCAAGGAACTGAGGCTCGCACCTTCGCCGATGGCGGACGATGCGACGTTTCTGCGACGGGCATTCATCGACACGATTGGTGCGCTTCCGACTGCGGATGAAGCGCGCGCGTTTCTTGCGGAAACGGCGCCGAACAAACGTGCGATGCTGATTGAGGAATTGCTGTCGCGTTCGGAGTTCGTCGACTACTGGAGCTACAAGTGGTCGGATTTGCTGCTCGTGAGCTCGGAGAAATTGAAGCCGGATGCGATGTGGGCGTATTACCATTGGGTTCGCGACAACGTCGAACGCAATACGCCGTGGGACGAAATGGTGCGGCAGTTGGTGACGGCGAAAAGCAGCACGGTGGAGAACGGTGCGGCGAATTTTTTTGTACTGCACGGCGATGCGTCGGAGGCGACGGAGACGATCACACAGGCGTTCATGGGGTTGTCGATCAATTGCGCGAAGTGCCACAACCATCCCTTGGAGAAGTGGACGAACGATCAGTATTACGAGATGGCGAATCTGTTGGCGCGGGTGCGGTCGAAGAACGGGCCGGGCGACGGCAACCGGATCGTGTTCTGCGCCAGCGACGGCGATTTGATTCAGCCGTTGACGGGGAAAGCGCGTTCGCCGCGTCCGCTGGATGGGACGGCGATTGCGATGGGGAGCACGGCGGATCGTCGCGAACATCTCGCGAATTGGCTGGTGTCGAAGAATAATCCATATTTTGCGCGGTCGATTGTGAATCGCGTTTGGGCGAATTTTTTCAACGCGGGATTGGTGATGAATGTGGATGACATGCGCGCGACGAATCCGGCGAGTAACGAAAAACTGTTGTCGGCGGCAGCGGCGTTTCTGGTTGAAAACAAGTTCGATTTAAAGGCGCTGATGCGCGCGATCTTGAATTCGGCGACGTATCAGCGCGACAGCCGGACGCTGCCGGAGAATGCGGGGGATTCGCGTTACTATGCACGGTATTATCCTCGGCGCATCATGGCGGAAGTGTTGTTGGATGCGATGTCGCAGGTGACGGGATCGACGACGCAATTTCCGAATTATCCGGAGCGATTCCGGGCGATTCAATTGCCGGATTCGAATGTGGCGTCGTATTTTCTGAAATCGTTTGGGCGGCCGAATCGATCCATCACGTGCGAGTGCGAGCGGACGGGAGAACCGAGCATGGCGCAGGCTCTGCACCTTTCGAACGGCGACACGATGAACCAGAAATTGGAAGCGAAGGACAACGCGATCGGAAAGGCGTTTGCGGCACACATTCCGGTTGAGAAGATTGTCGAGGATTTGTATCTTGGCGCGTTGTCGCGATTCCCGACGAGCGTGGAGCGGACGAAGATTCTGGCGGTGATTGCGCAAACCGATCCAAAAGAGATGCGCGCGACGATTGAGGATGTATATTGGGGCGTCCTGAGCAGTAAGGAGTTTCTGTTCAATCGGTAGGCATTCGCCCACAATACGGACTGTGACATGCCCATCGAAAAGATCATTCTTCTGACGCGCAAGACGCGGCTTGAATTGCTCATCGAGCGGTTCAACACGCTGGGGCAGGCGAAGTTTTACATCGAACGTTCGGGCGCGGATTTCGCGGACTACGAACGCGAGCGCGAAGCCTATCGCGCGGCGCTGAATGTCGTTCGGGAACAGATCGATGGGCTGGCGAAAATCCACACGGTCGAGCGCGGGTTTCTCGCGAATTTTCTTTTTACAAACAAGGACATGGTTGTCGCTGTGGGGCAGGACGGACTTGTCGTCAATACGGCGAAGTATCTCGACGGCCAGCCGATTGTCGCTGTGAATCCGGACCCTCAGCGCTTTGACGGCGTGTTGCTGCCGTTCACGCCGGGCGAGGCGGCGAACGCGGTGACGAACGTTTTAAAAGGCCGCGCGAAATTCCGTCCGATCACGATGGCTCAAGCGACGCTTTCGGACGGACAGACGCTGCTGGCATTCAACGATCTGTTCATCGGTCGGCGCAGCCACGCGTCGGCGTTTTACACGATTGAACACGGGCAACGGCGGGAGGTTCATTCGTCGAGCGGGATCCTGGTTTCGACGGGCGCGGGATCAACGGGGTGGTTGAGTTCGTGCTACAACATGGCTCGCGGGCTTTCGGCGGGGAGCGAGGCGGCGAGTCTCGCCCAT
This sequence comes from Planctomycetota bacterium, assembly GCA_025355035.1. Lineage (GTDB taxonomy): Bacteria > Planctomycetota > SZUA-567 > H5-PLA8 > H5-PLA8 > JANXLS01. The sequence goes on from JANXLS010000244.1 coordinate 3,802, forward strand.
GAAGGGGCGGCGGCGGCGAAGCCATGCGGATCGTTTGCTTGGGAGGCGGAGCACTTGCGATTTATAGTGCGCGAACCGTTTGCGAGCCGATCATCGCAGGCGAATTTGGTGACGGGGGACATCACGCCGGATGCTCCGTTGAAATTGGAATCGCGAACGCCGGACGGCGGGGTTATTTTCAGCGATGGTGTGGAAAATGATTTTTTGGATTTCAATTCCGGGGCGCTGGCGACGATTCAGATTGCGAAACGGAAGACGATGCTGGTGGTGAAGTGAAATGAATTTTTTAATTGAACGGACGTTTGGTTTGACGCTCGTTTGAAATGGATTTTTAAGACCAAGGCACGAAGGCACCAAGGCGCAAAGAAAAGCATCCTATTAAGTCCCGGATTTTGTCACATTTCCTTTGGATTTGCTGGACGGTTTGGATCAATCAAGGGTACTGCATTGTAGGAAAATACGTGAAACTTTTGAGAGCGTAGACACATTCATATGCGTTCTCCATGTTAAAAAGGGCGATGGCGTCAAGCGCCTGTAATTGAGGAAGATACCGTGAAAAA
>JANXLS010000299.1 GCA_025355035.1 Planctomycetota bacterium
AATTGCGTGCCGTCGACGCGCTTCCACCGCGAGTTTCCGCCCTTGATCTGTGAGAAAAATCGATCGATATGGCCGCGTTGTGACAACTCCATCGCGCTGCAATCGCGCGATCGTTTTGATTACGGTCACATGCGTCACGCCCAAACGCTTTGCGATATCGGTCGCACGCGCTTCGCCACACGCGTCAATCAGATCGGCGATCGTCTCCGCGTAATCCTGCGAACGCTCTTCGCCGTGCGCGGATCGGGTCTGGCGATGAATGCTGGCTTGCGTTTCCGGGCGAAGAAGCGCTTGTGAAGCTTCTGTCGCCGCCGAACGCCGCCGTCGCGTTGGTTTCTCGGTTTTCATGCGGGACTAATTTAACGGATATCGCCGGCAATCGCCAGAATTTTCTTGACACGATTGTAACCACGGCTACACTTTGCAGCGTTGTATTCAAGAGAGACCGCCGCCACACGCTTTCTATAGAAAGAAAGGTCGTATAAATGCAGTCAGAGGAAGTCGTTGCATCTCTCAAATCACTTGAAGGCATCCACAGCACAGTCGCAGTGCCCAATTCGTCGGCCGGATTTTGGAAACAGCTAAGAGCCTTCGCGGGACCGGCCATTCTTATCAGTGTTGGATACATGGACCCGGGCAACTGGGGAACTGATCTCTCCGGCGGCGCGCGGTTCAAATACGGATTGCTATGGGTCGTTGCTCTCTCCAGCCTTATGGCTATTTTTCTGCAAATTATCTCAGCGCGTTTGGGCGTTGTGCTCGGAAAAGATCTCGCACAATGCTGCCGCGATTTCTACCCGAAATGGACGCGCTGGCCCAATTGGGTTTTGTGCGAACTCGCCATCGCGGCGTGCGACCTTGCGGAAGTGCTGGGCAGCGCCGTCGCGTTGAATCTTCTTTTTGGCATCCCGATGTTCTGGGCCGTCGTCATCACAGCGTTCGATGTCATCCTCCTTTTGAGTCTTCAAAGCTTCGGTATGCGCTGGATCGAAGCGCTCGTCGGAACGCTCGTCGCCACGATCGGAATCTGCTACATCATTGAGATTTTTGGATTGGCGCAAACGATGCCGAATTTCGCTGAAATGGGTTCCGCACTCGTCCGTCCCGGGTTTCCGCAGGAAGGCATGGTCGTTGTCGCGATCGGCATCGTCGGTGCGACAGTCATGCCGCACAACCTTTATCTGCATTCCGCGCTGGTTCAATCCCGCGCCTTCAAGCGCGACGACGACTCGATCAAACAGGCGCTCAAGTTCAACACGATTGACGCTACCGTCGCTCTGTGCATCGCTTTCTTTGTCAACGCCGCCATCATGGTGCTCGCTGCGATTGTCTTCTACGGAAAAGATAGCGTCGTTGTGAAAGGTGGAAACGTCATCGCCTTCACGCCCGACAGCGATTGGATTCAAGTCGCGTACCTCACGCTTGCACCGCTTCTCGGCACGACGCTCGCCAGCACGCTCTTTGCCGTCGCGCTTCTCGCCAGCGGCCAGAGTAGCACGATCACCGGAACGCTCGCCGGGCAAGTTGTTATGGAAGGCTTCATGCACTGGCGGATTCAGCCTTGGGTGCGCCGCATGATGACGCGCCTGCTGGCGATCGTTCCAGCCGTGCTCGTGATTGGCTTTCGTGGAGCGGGCAGCGTTACAGAGTTGCTTTGCATCAGCCAGGTCTTTCTCGCTCTTCAACTTCCGTTCGCGATGTTCCCCATGTTGCATTTCGTCAGCAGCAAAAAGCTCATGGGTAAATGGACACCGGGTTGGCCGCTCCTCGCCGCCGGTTGGACCAGCGCGGTTTTGATCACGGCGCTCGACATTTATGGGCTTCCGCAAACGATTTCAGATGCTTGGAAAATTGTCTCCGGCGGGCACTGAATGAATCGATTCAATTGCGTGACGATTGTGTAAAGACTCGTACTTCGCCCAACCTATCTGACTACAATAAGCTTTCAACTTTCACGCGGAGACTCACACATTGCATCGACGAGGAGCCCGGAGGTACATGTTCGCATTAAAAATCACGGTGTTCGCGAGTGCGCTGGTTTGTGTGATGCTGTCAGCACTCGAAGCCACACGCGCACCTGGCAGTGCCGATTCCAAACTCGACGCCAAAACCATTGTGGACGCCATGTCTGCTCTCCCGGCGTCGGAGCGTAATGCCATTCTTAAGAAATTCGCGCAAGACCTTCCCGGGGACGTGCACCTCCCGGCGCGGATGAAATTGACGCCGGATGTTGAGGACGTTACCCCTTCGCCCGCAGAGGTGAAAACAGAGGAACCCTTAAAGCATGAACCCGAAAAATGGAGCATGCACTACCAGGGCACCGTCATTTCGCAGATGCACGACGCATTTCGTTCGCCGTACGAAAGTGCAACGAGCCTACTGACGGAAGAAGGCAGCAAAGTCAAAACGTCCGTCACTGGAACGTTTTTTTTCGGACGAAAACTATGGGAGGGCGGCGAGCTCTATTTTGACACCGAAATTGCAGGGGGCAAAGGCTTCAGCGGAGTAACGGGGATTGCGGGTTTTCCCAATGGGGATATCACACGCGTCGGCAAGCCGCCGCCAGCCGTATACATGGCGCGTGCATTCATTCGGCAGACGTTCAATCTTGGCGGCGAAAAGGAGGATGTCGAAGGTGCTGCAAATCAGTTGGCTGGAACACGCGACGAAAAGCGCGTCGTCGTGACGTTCGGAAAGATCGCTGCATCGGACATTTTTGACGACAACAAATACAGCCATGACCCGCGCGGCCAGTTCATGAATTGGTCGCTGATGGACAACGGGGCGTGGGACTACGCGGCCGACACGCGGGGGTATTCGCCGGGACTGGCCGTTGAATACGAACAAAAGGGCTGGGCGATCCGTTACGGGGCGCTGGCCGTTGTGAAAAGCGCAAACGGATCGGAGTTCGACTACGGATTCGATCGCGCGCTGTCGCATAATCTGGAATTCGAAAAGAGCTACAAAATCTGCGAAAAGGAAGGCTCCACCAAATTCCTGGCCTTTGCCAACAACGCATTCATGGGCAGTTACCGCGAGGCGGTCCAGCAGGCCGCAGCCAACGGTTCCACGCCGGTCATCAAAAGCACGCGAGCGTACCGAACCAAATACGGATTCGGGATCAACAGTGAACAGCAGATTCTGGGCGACCTTGGCGTGTTCATGCGCGCAGGATGGAGTGACGGACACAGCGAATCGTGGATGTTCACCGAAATTGATCGCACGTTCACGCTCGGACTGAGCCTGACTGGAAAACGCTGGAAACGCCCGGGCGATACAATCGGATTGGCCGGCGCGGTCAATGGAATTTCAAATGCACATCAGGCGTATTTACGCGCGGGTGGAAGTGGCTTTATCGTGGGCGACGGACGCTTGAATTACGAGACCGAAAAAATCATCGAAGCCTATTATAAGCTCGCAATGAGCAAGAGTCTTTTCCTGACGGTGGATTATCAGCACGTTGAAGCGCCCGCGTACAATCGCGATCGCGGTCCTGTCAATGTTGGAGGAGTGCGCTTCCACGTTGAATTTTAATGGAGCACGGATAAAAAAAGGCGGCTCGAAAGCCGCCTCTCCATTTTTAATCTCAAAAACAAACGACTTATTTCGCGCCTGGATTCACGCCGGCTTTGATGTCAACGTCATTGGTCTTGCCGTTACCGTTGCTATCTTTTGAACCGATCGCCTTGATTGCGGCCAGCACCCCGGCCAATTCGTCCGGCGTGTACTTGCCCTTCTTTTCGCCACTCATCGCGGCCTTCGCTTCGGCAGCGCCCTGCAAATCTTTGCCGTACGCGTTGAGGTTCTTCTTGCCAGCCTTTTCCTTGCCTTCAACTGAATGGCAGGTCGAGCACTTTGC
>JANXLS010000350.1 GCA_025355035.1 Planctomycetota bacterium
CGCGGGAGCACGCCAAGATCGTGCGCATGGGCGAAATGGTTTTTCTGCATGATCTGGGCAGTCGCAACGGGAGTTTTGTCAACGGCGAAAAGGTGAAGGAAGAATTATTGCGCGAAGGCGACATCATTCGCGTCGGCGCAACGCAGCTTCAGTTTCAGAGCATTCGTGAAGGCGGCAAGGCCGAAGACGAACTTCAATACGACGAGAATGACAACTACAAATCGTCGTTGGAACTGAACATCAAAGATCTGTACGTCATCGAAAATGTGGCGGATCGCGAGAGCGGGCATTTTAAGGCGATCTGCCGCGCGACCAGTGTTCTGCAGATTGAACGCGACGAAAAGGTGCTGCTCAACAAATTGCTGGACATCATGGTCGAATACGTGCCGGCGGTGCATTCGTATATTTTTCTGCGCGACGAGGACAGCGGGAAGGTTGTGCCGCGGGCGATCAAGAAAAAAGTGGAGAGCCATACGGCTCCGGTGTCGCGATCGATTCTGCGCAAAGTCATTGGTGAATCAAAGGCGATCCTGACGTCGGACGCGATGCAGGACGAGCGATTCAGGTCGGGCGATTCGATCATCACGCACAACATCCGATCGCTGATTTGTGTGCCGGTGTCGAATTCAGGGCACGTGCATGGCGCGATATACGCGGTGAATTCGAGTCTGACGGAAGCGTTCGACGAGAGCGATTTGCAGCTGGTATCGGCGCTGGGATCGCAACTGGCGCTGGCGCTCGAAAATCTGCATCAAACGGTGCGGCGGCGCAAAGTGTATTTCCGGCTCATCGGGCGGTTGCTTTCGACGCTTGAAGGCATGAAGAACGGAGTGGCCGGGCATTCGGAGCGGGTGAGCAGTTACTGCTCGTCGATCGCGGAAGAGATGCAGTTGAGCGATCGCGAGCTGGTGCAGGTGTCGCTGGCGGGGTTGCTGCACGATATTGGCAAGCTGCGCGAATTGTCTGGATCTCCGGGCGGGATTGGGTCGTCGCCGTTGGGGTCGGGAAATTCGAGCGCGGTGACGGAGATTTTAAAAGAGATTCCCGATATTCAGGACGCGCTGGTCTGCGTTCACAGCCAGTACGAGAATTACGACGGGACGGGATTCCCGAATCAATTGAAGGGCGACGCGGTTCCGTTGGGCGGACGCATTGTCGCGGTGGCCAGCGCGTTCGATAAGTTGATGGTTCCGGACGGGATTCCAACGGCGCCAGTCGATGGAGTGGGCGTACGCGATGCGTTCATGTTTTTGGAGCAGCGCGGTGGGACGTTGTACGATCCGAACGTGGTGAAAGCGCTGGTCGTCGCGTACCGCCATGGCAATTTGTCGTCGCTGAAGCCTGCGTCCGCACGATTGGTTGAATCGAAGGGCGCGAACGCTGTTGAGGAAACGCAGCCGATGACGGCAGCGCAGAAGAAGTTCCTCGCATCGCAAGCGAAACTCAATACTGTCCGCATGGAAAATCCGGTGGGCAAGAAATCGGACGGGCCCTCTCCGGCGGCGAATGAATCGACCGCGCTGCCGGGCGAAGCGAGCGACGCTGTCTTTCCATAAAGTAGAGAACCGTGATGCCGGAACCGACGGGTCCACAGGACACAGCAGCTCAAACCGCATCCAATTTGACGGGCGGACTTTCCACTGGCAATATGGGCGGCAACCCGGTTACGCCTGCTAGTGGAGGGGCGGAATCGGTGGCGCGCAAAGCCCCACCTTATCCGGTAGCGGCGTTGATCCGGCGAACTCGGAACGCGAAGAGCTCGCGCGATTTACACGACATAGCATTCAACGGGTGGGAGGCGTCGATGCGGTTGGCCGTTGCAGCCAAGCCGCCGTCGGACGTTTTGCCGCTGTTCGAGCCTTCAACGGGCGCGTGGGCGGCTGCGCTGCGATCGGTGTTGAGCGATACAAAAATCGACGATCCACAATTGACGGCGGCGTATGCGCTGTTCGCTCGTGTTGGGGCGAATGTGAACGCGGCGCCGATGTTCGTCACGGCCAGGATGCTCTTCGAATACATCGCCGCGTATCGCAATCAATTGCACGGGCATGGGGCGGTTCGGGGGGCGGATTTTTACGATTCTGCGGGCGACATTTTGTTGAATGGACTTGAAGCGGCGTGGCGACGGGGAATTTTTTTGCCTGAGAATGGCGAACTGGTATTTGTGCAGTCGGTGGAGTTGGATGCGGCGGGGCAGGCGCGCGCGCGGATTTATCTGCTTAAGGGCGGCGAGCCGATGCTTGAGAGCCGCGCGGGGACGACGGACATTCCGGACGGGCTGCGGCCGCGGCGATTGTACTTGCGTTCGGAGCGGCGGTTCGTCTCGTTGCACCCGTGGCTGCTGTATGACGACAAGGACGAGCGCGAGCGCGTGTTGTATTACAACGGGCGCGGGAAGTATCTGGATTTCATCAGCGGGGAGACGCCGCGGGTCGACAAATTGCAAGAGTTGTATCCGAATCTGTACAAGGAACTGGACGCGCTGTTCCGGGGCAAAGCGGCGACGATTTTCGCGGACGCGCTGGACAAAAATCCCAACGATTTTGGCGATTATGAAATCATTTGCGAACTCGGGCGCGGCGGGATGGCGGTGGTGTGTCTGGCCAAGCAGAAGAGCCTGGATCGTCGGGTCGCGTTAAAGATGCCGCTGCCGGGGACGCTCAATGATCCGGTGGCGATTCAGCGGTTTGCGCGCGAGGTTCAGGTGTTGAGCCAGTGCGATCATCCGAACGTTGTGAAGATACTTGATTCGGGCGTTCACGACGGCACGCCGTTTTATGTGATGGAGTATATTGAAGGCGCGGACCTTGCGCGCATTTCGCAGGCGTTGTCCGAGAACGAGAGCATCGACGACGCGATTTCAAACGCGACGATGCGGGTGAAAGTGGAGCGTGCGGAGCGGCTGAAGATTCCGCTGCCATTGGGACCGGCTCGCGAACAGGCCGCGAACTCCCGATCGCGCCAGGAGCTGGTGCAACACAGCATGCGGCGGTTGGCCGGATTGTTTCGGGACGCTGCGCGCGGGTTGCATCATCTGCATGAGCACGGGATCATTCATCGCGACATCAAGCCGGGGAATTTGATGCTGACGGACGGCGAGCATCGAATCGTGGTGATGGATTTGGGGCTTGCAGGACTGGCGGACGGAAAGAATTCAGTGGCGCGGGATGCGACGGCGTTGTTGGGGACGCTGCGATACATGGCGCCGGAGCAATTGCAACGGCAGCCGATTTCGCTCGATTATCGCGCGGATATTTATTCGCTTTGCGCGACGTTTTATGAATTGCTGAGCGGCAAGCCGTTCCTGGACGGCGTCAGCGAGCCGCAGATTTTGCAACAAATTTTGTATGCGGAACCAGTGCCATTGGGAACGGCGAATCCGTTGGTGCCGCGCGACGTACAGATGATTGTGGCGAAGGGGATTCAGAAGGATCCACACCAGCGGTATCAAAATGCGGAAGAGCTTGCGCGGGATTTGCATCGGTGGTTGAACGGGGACCCGATCCTGGCGCGCGATCCGTCGCTGGCGTATTTGTTGAATTTGAGCATTCAGAAAAACAAGGCGATGGTGGCGATGGTGGCGGCTGTATTGGCGCTTGTTGTGGGGTTCGTATTTTTTGCGGCGTGGATGCGACAGGATTTTCTGCTCGCCAAGAACGCGCAGGTTCAGCAGATCGCCGAAGCGGAGAAACAGGCGAAACGGTTGGTCGTGATGTCGAGCGCGAAGGACCAGTTGGCGTTCGGTGCGGAGATGGAAAACGACGGGATGTTCGCGCAGGCGAAAAAGAATTACGAGAGCGCTGGCTCGAGCCTTGTTGATTTGAAAGCGCCGACGGATGAAGCGGTGACGCATCTGAATCTGCTGTATCTGCGACATCGTCCGCCGGTGTTCACGTTCGACGGGCACAGACGGATCGGAAATCATAAGGGGCGGATATTCAACATTGCGATCGCGCCTCCGGACGAGACAGGGGTGCTGCGCGCGTTGAGCGTCTGTGACGAAGGTGGCGTGGGTGTCATTAAAGTTTGGAATCTGCAAAACGGACAGGAACTGGTGTCGCTCAAAACGGCGGTCGGCGACCGGATTGTGTGTGCGCGATTCACGCCGGATGGAAAAAAAGTAGTGTTCTGCGGGTGGTTGAAACACTTGATGCTTTGGGATCTGGATTCGGGGAGAACGACTGCGTTTTCAGATGTTCCAGAATCGGTGGCGAGTCTGGCGTTTTCTCCGGACGGACGATTTGTGGCGGCGGGGACGTACAGCGGGTCGATTCGAATAGTGGATATCGAGAAAGGAATTCAAGTCGATCAAAAAGATGCGTTCAATTTGATTAATCGCAGTGTTGTGTTCGTTGATGCGAAGACGCTTTGGACTGGCGGCAACAATGGGCGGATCGCGATGTGGTCTGTGGGAGCGGATCATAAGTTGACGCTGATTCGAACGATCTATGCGCACAACGGGGGCGTCAACGGGCTGGCGAGTATCGAGAACGGCAAGCGGATTGTTTCGTGCGGTGATGACCGATTGTTGAAGATCTGGAATGCGGCGGATGGGAAGGAATTGGATCAGGCGTACGGGCATGGGAGCGAAGTGGCGGCGCTCGGGGTGTTTGAAAGCGATGCGCACAAATACGCGGTGAGCGCGAGCGGGACGACGTTGCGGATATGGGATCTCGACAACGTGACGGAACCGCAGACGGTGGAATGCGGCTGGCACGAGAGTGCGATCAACAATCTTGTGGTGTTGCCGGGCGGAAAGCGGGTGTTGACGTCGGGGGCGGATGGGTCGCTGATGTTGTGGAACCTGCCGTTTCAAAACTCGGTGGCGTTCGACGTCTACAAAGGATTTATAGTCCGTTCGGTGGCTTTATCGGCGGATGGAAAACTGGCGCTGACGTGTTGTGAGAACGAATTCAAGGTGCGGTTACTGGATGTCGAAAGCGGCTTGCAACTGCACGAATTTCCGGGATTGAATGCGCGGATGCTCAAGGCCGTTTTCTCGAAAGACGAAACGGCCATTTTGGGAATCGATGCTGATGGGTGCGTTGTGGAATGGGCGATTGACGACGATGCGATTGCAGCACCGACACGGGTGATTCGCAAAAATAAGGTCCGTTTGACGACAGTGGCCGCGGCGATTTCGGCTGACGGCCGACGCGCGGCGGTCAGCTCGAGCGGGTCTGTGCTGGATGTTGTGGACGTGGCGACGGGAGCGGTTTTGGAGTCGCTGGAGG
>JANXLS010000382.1 GCA_025355035.1 Planctomycetota bacterium
CACAGTGAATGAATTGTCATCCCGCTGTACGGTTTCACGGCTGCCGCTCCGACCGGTCGAAATCGACCGAATGAATCGCTGCTCCTTCGAAAGGATCGTAATTTTTTTTCGTCGCGCTGGGACGCCGGAACAACCATTTTAAGAATCCGAAAATGCCGCCTTCTTCGCGTTTTCGTCCCAACATTCCGGCGCATCGCCGCAGAAAACGCATGAACCGCCAACTGCGCGTCTTGCGAACTTCGAACAAGCGCGTCTCGAAATCGATCTTCCCCGCCGCACCATCCAAACTCAACGTCGCCAGTCGCGCTTCAGCAAGACGAAGCGATTCCGCAATCGCGGGCCAACGCGCCGCGTTCAATTGCATCAACTGATCAAAAGCCGCTTGGTTCTCGGGAAGTTCGCCCACCGGATTGACCGTCAGCATGGCGATCGGATTGCGTTCGCCCGTGTCCTCCTTCAATCCGCACACGCGTTGATAAAATCGTTCAATCCACTTCCCTGAGTTTTCCCAATTGCAATATTTCTGCGCGAATTTGCGTCCGGAAGCGCTTAGATGCGCGCTCAACTCCGGCCCTTTCAACAGCGCTTCGATGCACGCCGCCAATTCCATCGCACAGCCGGATTGAAGAACAATCGCGCAATCACCCTCGGCGACAAATCGCCCGATATTGGTTCGCGGCAAAATGACCGGCTTGCCCATCGCAAAATACTCCGGCAATTTGGAAGGCAGCCGGAACGCGTTGAACGCATCGTCCTGTCCAGGCTGAACCAGCACGTCCGCCGCATTCAACACATGCGGTATCGCACTCCATTCGACGCGCCCGAGCTTGATTTCATACGTGCGCACTCTTTCCTCATTGGCGCTCAGGAACGGATAGAAATCCTCTCCTGTGCGCAACAATTTCGTTGGGATGCCGCGCTTGTTGAGCTCCCCGATAGCCAGGTACAAAGTCCGAACCTCTTCGCGATTCGCCCAATGAACGTGACCCGTGTATGCCACAACGCGATCCCCCGATTCAATACCTGCAAAGTCTTTTTCACGCGCGGCATTTTTAACCGGCTTGAAGCGTTCAAAATCCACGCCGGGCCAAAGAATCTCAATCGGTTTGTTGTATGGCAAAAACTCCTTCAACCGATCCATGATCACGCTGACGCCATCAGCACCGTCCAGAAACTGCCGATAAAATCGTGGGTGCGAGAGATTGTCTGGAACGCGCGCGTCGAGATCCGATGGGGCAAGCGCGTTCAATTCCGCAGCCGTCATTTTTAAAAACGACTCCGTCAAACGCTCCTCGTTGTCTTCCAAATGAATCGCGAGTTTGCAGCCCCATTTTTTTCGCAACGGGTCGGCAAACTTGCGAATCACTTCGCGTGGCGTCCAACAATGAATGAGATCCGGCGTCGCGCCGTTTTCGAATAACGTCGCGCCCGAGTTTACTTCATCGAATGTGAACGCTTTGAACAACGGCTCGCCCAAATTGCTGACACTCTCCTTATTCTTCGGAACCGCAACCGCACACGAATGCCCCATCCGCACCAGTTGGTTCGCGAAACCGAAGACGTGAATCGTGCTGTTGCAATAAAAATCGCCGTAAGTGGCAAAGAGAATGTTCATGCTTCTCCGCCGGTTTGGGTGGGTGTTTGCGCCAGTTTGTAAAACGCAAACGCATGCGGTCCGTCGTGCCATTCCCGGACGACTTCGAGACCTGCCGGTTGCGGCGTGGCCGCTTTTTTCTCATAGCGCAAAACCAGGCGCGCGTGGTTCGGATACAGTAGCTTTCCGGCCCGCGACATCTCGTCTTCATTGGCCTTGCGGCTGGAATCTTCCCGACTGAACAAAAATGGCGGATCGTACAGAATCAGATCGAATTTGCGCTCGGCCTCAGGACGTGTTCCGCGCAACAACTCGTTGATCACCGCCGAAACTTCCGCGCATCGCACTTCCGCTCGCGAAGCCAGTTTAGTTTTCACAAGATTCTCATCAAGCAGTGTCGCTGCCACGCGGCGTTTTTCGACGAATAGACACCGTTCCGCTCCGCGCGATAACGCTTCGATGCCCTGAGTCCCGGCACCCGCGTAAAAATCGGCGACACGCGCATCGATCAGCAAACCGGCTGCGTCGAGCATCGAAAACAGACTCTTCTTCACACGGTCGAGAATCGGCCGCGTATCGAAGTCAGGTACGACTTTAAGATTTACGCCTCGGGCGAGGCCGGACATGACGCGCATAATGCTCCGTAAAAACTGAATCCAGATGAATGTTTCGCTTACTTGATGTTGATGTATTTCTGGCCGGGTTCCATCCCAACGAAACGGTGACGATTGGCCGGCGTGATTGTCTGCCGACCCGGAAATCCCGATTGCAGATCGTGCCAGTATGAAAGATTGTCACCCTCGTCATTCTTCCAACACAGGAACACAATCCGGCCATCGTATCGCGAATAAAAATCGAGCAGCCCGACGCGATAATCCTTCAATTCGATGCCCATCGTTTCGAGTTCGCCTTGATGTCGCAGCACTTCTTCGCGGTAGTGCTCCATCTCGCGTTCCAGCGCAAACGCATTCTCTTCCGTGCGGCTTCCCGGCGGCGGTGTCAGTGGAAATTTCTTCCGCTCCAGCAGTCGCTTTTCGTGCTCATCATAATTACCCATGATGTCGCGCACGATCCGCTTGACCAGCGGCAGCGTCCGTTCCGCTTCGTCCACTGTATAGAGTTTGATTCGAGCCAAAGCCGTGCCTCCATAGTTGCCCGCTTATCATTTTAGTTTAGTGCCAGGAACCACGACCGCAAGGGAGCGGCACGCGCAGCGGTTTTGTTCACACCTTCGGAAACGTCATGACGCTCTGTCCCTGATATTTTCCCTGCCGATCCGAATACGCCACAGCGCACGGTTGGTCGCTCTCGAAGAACAGCACCTGTGCGATTCCTTCATTCGCATAAATGCGGGCGGGAAGGGGAGTGCTGTTGGAGATTTCGAGCACCGCGCGTCCCTCCCATCCCGGCTCAAACGGCGTGACGTTCACGATGATTCCGCAGCGCGCATAAGTCGATTTGCCAACGCAGAGCGTCAATACATTGCGGGGTATGCGGAATGTTTCGACCGTGATCGCAAGTGCGAAACTGTTCGGCGGAATGTCACAATGCGGCCCTTTGAATTCAACAAGCCCACGCGTGTCGAACGCTTTGGGATCGACAATCGTGCCGAACACATTGGTGAAGACGCGAAACTCATCAGCGACTCGCACGTCGTAACCGAACGACGAAAGCCCATACGATACGATCGGATTGCCGTCCACCGCGCGAACCTGCTTCGGCTCAAACGGCGAAATCATCGCGTGTTCACGGACCATCTTATCGATCCAAACATCGGGGCGAATACTCATGTCGTCGAACGATCCTTTCAATGGAATTGCTACGCGTTGTGTGACTATCAAAATCCCTGCACGATCTCTTCCACTTCCAATTCCGGCCAGACGGCGTCGCGCAGATGCTTCTCCACCCCCAACTTCAACGTGCTGATCGCGCTGTGGCAACTCTGGCAATGTCCATGCAGCGTGACGAAGACGCGATTCTCATTCAAGCG
>JANXLS010000401.1 GCA_025355035.1 Planctomycetota bacterium
CGCAGAGCGAACCGCGGCGTTGGCGAGCCCCCACGGCGATTAGCGGTTGGCGAATTGTAGATAAAAAGTGTGTATGGAATGGCTGACGTGCAGATAGATCGAATAGCTGTGGTTCCAGCCCTGAATACTGGAGGTACACAATGCAGGCCAGGCGTTTCGCGGATCGCCCGAGAGAACGAATCCCAGCAACAACGCAAAAATGGCGAGATTGGCAAGATAAATAATGACGAGCGAGAAGAACCAGCCATCTGGCTTCAAATCGGGTTGATCGCGGTGGAGACTCCAAAGCGTAAATCCGAGGTGAAACGCGTAGAAGAAGCCCATCGTCGCCGTCGTCCAATGATAATACGCGGACAGGGGGTGCCACCATTGATTCAACGCGAGATAAATTCCTGCCGCGAGAAACAAGTAGAGAGGGATGCAATAGGGTGCCAGGCGAATCAGTGTATTGCTCTTGCTCGATGTGATCGAGCCGCCGGTTGTTGACGCTTTGAAATTCGACACCGATCCGAGACACAGCCACGTCGCGAGCGCGTGAACCAATTCGTGCCCGAAAACATAGACGACCACCGGCCGCCAAAGCAATGCCGTGACAAATGCAAAGGCGAGTGCTCCACCACCGAACCAATAGGCGAAATGTATTTGATGGACAGTGATGTGAGACCACATGGCATCGAAGACGATTGCAACGCCCTGCGTCATGCCGACGCAGAGCGGAAGCAGTGCGACGGCCAAGGCGAATTTAACGAGTCGGAACGCCAAGCCGCCACTCGGAGACGGTGCTGCACGCGGCGGTGCTGATGCAGAGCGAGCGGGTGCATTGGTCAGTGTTCCTTCCATGCAAAGTGTATCGTCAAAATGCCACGTGCTCGTTAGTAAAAATGTCGCGTTTACTCTTTATCAGATCGGAGCGGAGGCCAACGGATCGAGAAGCGGGAAACCGACGCTGTAGGAGCGGATCGCGCGGGTTAGATTGGGGACCGTGCGTGGATTGTTGCCGAAAGCAAGGCGCAAGCACGCAACTCCGGCCTGCGCGAATCCGTCGAGCAGGTTCTTCCATTGAACGGCATCGATTTCCGGCGAAAGGCCGACGGCGATGGTCAACGCCGGCGGTTCGTCAAAGGCTTCGCCGACGGCTTTAGCGAAATCGAGACGATTAATAAAGTCGTCCATCGATGACGAGAGTTTCGATTCGGGCGCGGACTCGTATGCGGATGCGGCGTTGAGTTTCTGACCATCGTCGAGGAAAAAACCGCGATCGTTGCGCCAGAGTCGGCGTTCGGCCAGCAACGGCGCGGAGGCGGTCAGAACCAGTTCCATGCCGTTTTCCTTGCGCAGATTTGCTACCGAATTGTGCAACGCATTGCAGAGCGGCGCAATGACATCGCGCGCGCCGATGGCGGCGTGTGTCGTGTCGAACCCGCCACCTTGAATCCACGCCGTCGCGTTCCACAACCCCGTGACTGCGATGGGTAGAACCCGGCCACGTACCGGCGAGCGCAAAAAATACTCTTCACGTTCCCGGTGAATACGCGCGGCGATGGATGCCAATTCCCCGAGCCGGGCGGCAGTGCGCGTTACATCGCGCAACG
>JANXLS010000411.1 GCA_025355035.1 Planctomycetota bacterium
CGGGCCAAACGCAACGCTTCTATGGACTGATTCGCGGCGGCATGCGCGACGGCGCGCGCGTCTACACGACCGGTCATTTCCGCCTCTGGCACCCCGCGGCCGGCGAAGCGTTTCCGCAAGAATTGACGGGTGCGGACGCCATCTGCACGTTCTCCCCGGACCGTCATGAAACGGGACTGGAGATCACGCTGACGCTTCAGCGAGCATGCAACGTCTACGTGCTCGCGGACACCAGCACGCCGATTCCCGATTGGCTCAAACGCGATTTCACCGACACGGGTTTGCGCGTGCGTTCAGGGCCGTGGGTGCCTCGCGGACAAACGCCGGAATCGATTGCGCCGGACGCGCTCGATAAAATGCTCGTCGTTCACGCGGTCTGGAAAAAGTCGGTGGCCACGCCCGGAGCCGTGACGCTCGGCTCGCCGCGCGCGCGTGAAAAGGGCCGCGCGCCCGTCATGTATGGAATCGCCGTGAAGGAGCTGAATCCATGATGCCGCCCCGTGTCGTTCTCATCGCGCTGCTCGCCGCATTGTTCAGCTTTTCGGGAAGCTCTGCTGAAGTGGCGAATGACGCCGCGACAATCGCCGCCGTGCGCGGGCTGATCCAGCGCGTGACCCCGTCTATCGCGCAACGCTTCGAACTTCAGATCATTCCGCCGTCGGACGAGAAAAACGTCTTCGAATTGGAATCTGCTGGCGACACCATCGTCTTGCGCGGCGACAACGGCATCAGCCTGGCGAGCGCGTATAACCGCTACCTTCAAACGCATTGCCATTGCCTCGTTTCGCTTTGGGGCAGCCAGATGAAACTCCCCGATCCGCTGCCCAAAGTTCCCTCTAAGGAGCGCGTCATCACGCCTCGGAAGCTTCGGCATTTTTTCAATTATTGCACATTCAATTACAGCGGTGCGTGGTGGAATTGGGACGATTGGGAGAAGATCATCGATTGGCTGGCGATGAATGGCGTCAACATGCCGCTGAACATCGTCGGTGTCGAAGCGGCGTGGTATCACACGTTTCTCGAATTGGGTTTTACCGACGAAGAAGCGCGCAGTTGCCTCGCCGCGCCAGTCTATCTCAATTGGCAGTGGATGGGCAACCTTGAAGGTACAGGCGGGCCGCTGCAGAAAGCGTGGATCGAAACGCAGACGCCGCAATGCGGTTATTGCCAGTCCGGCCAGATCATGCAGGCGGCAT
>JANXLS010000416.1 GCA_025355035.1 Planctomycetota bacterium
CATTGCGGAAGCGCAGTGCGTTTTTTTTTGGGATTCGGTACACATGAAAAACGGGCGACTCGTTAAAGAGCCGCCCGTTTTCTTTCCATTCCATTTGTCACTCGTGAAAATTCGCGTCGAATCGCGTTATTCGATTTTTAAAAGCCGTTCGTTGTTTACTCCGGATTGCAGTCGTCGAAGTCCACCAGACGCTTCTTTTGCGCTTTCAACACTTCCATGTGGATTTGACAGACTCGGGATTCGCTCAATCCGAGGCATTCGCCAATCTGCTTCATCGTGCGGCCTTCCATGTAGTAACCGACGAGGACAGCCTGCTCCTTCTTGCTCAAACCTTTGAGGATTAATTCGCGAATTTCGAGCCGCTGCATGTTGTACGACGGGCTCTTTTCGTTGGGCGTGGGCATCTTATCAACGTGCGGAGCGCTCTTGCCATCCTTGTCTTCGCTGCCTGCGTCGATCGAAACGATGCGACCGGTGGTGAAGCTCTGAATGAGCGTTTCGTATTGTTTCGGCGTGATCTGCATGTAGGCGATGACTTCTTCTTCGCAGGGTTCGCGGTGGAGCGTTTTGGCGAGGAACTTGGTGGCGCGTTTGTGGTTGTTCTGAAGGATACGGACCTGGCGCGGGACGATGTCCTGATGGCGGATGGAATCGAGGATTTCACCTCGGATGCGCATGACGCTGTAGGATTCGAATTTGATGTCGCGGTTGGGATCAAATTTGGAGATGGCGTCGAGGAGACCGATGTAACCGGTACTTGCCAAGTCTTGGACATCGACGTGGCCGGGGAACTTGTCTTTGAGGCCGTCGGCGATCATCTTGACCAGCGGCATGTAAGCGAGTGAAAGATCGTTGCGCGTGTCGTCGTTTGGATTCTTCAAATACGCATTCCAAAGAGCGAGTTTGCGCTGGGCGATTTCTTCTTTGTCCGTGAGCGGTTCGGCGTTCGTGTTGGCTTTCTCTGTGAATGCAAAAGGTGCGGCATCGGAAGCAAGCTCGCGACGGCGTTCAATTTTGGTTTTTTTGCGCTTCCCCGTGTTCGGAGTTGCTTGAGGATTGACAGAGTCGTCCGCGAAAAGTTCGAGCTGAGCCATGAGACACCCCCCGGTGTAGTGGAAACTGCGTAGTTGGACATGCTGCGAGCGGGTCGCGGCATGAAAAGTCGAAATCTGGGCGTTTTTAATTCAACTTCTGCGCTCAAACGTTCGAACTTCTTACTGATCAAATGAACAAGGACAAGAACACTATACCCCACTGATTTCAAAACGTCAATTACTTTTTACGATAATATAAAACATTATAAACAATTATTTTGAAGTCTCTTATCAATTTAAACGTCTGTGTAATTTTAAAATGCGAGACGTCGATCAAAATTCGTCATATAACACGAATAAACAAAGGTCGGCAGATTTGACGACGGTGCGCAGCAAAAATGATAAAGAAATATCAAAAATTGTAATTTAGGCGAAAAAAGAAGGTCCGAGAAGTCGCTTTCGACTTATCGGACCTTTTTAAGTGGGCTTTGGCGGTGACAGGTGAGGGAAATTACGCTTTAGGTGCGTCGGGGGCTTTTCCGGGTGCGACGACGGGCGCGGTTGCAGGTTTTGCGGCTCCAGCTGTGGCGGGAGTTGCGGGCGTAGTCGGGCCTGCAGCGGCGGCTTTTGCGGCGGCGGCGGCTTTGGCAGCGGTAGCAGCGGCGGCTGCTTTCTTTTTGGCTTCAGCGGCTTCGAAGCGTTTGCGTTCGACTTGTTCTTTTTGAACTGGCGTGAAGTAGCCAACGCCGAATTGCTTCAACTGGCCGTGCAGGTTGGTGCCGTCGGTGCTGTTAAATGTAGCGCCCCACCATTCTTTAGTCATCGTCAAGCAACCGGTCGGGCAGGCGAAGACGCACAGGCCGCAGTACATGCACTTGAGCAGATCGATGTCGAAGCGACTGGGCCGCAGTTTGTTGGCTTCGTTCTTTTCGCCGTCGATCCAGAAGCAATCGATCGGGCAGACGTTCGCGCAGGCTTTGCAGACGATGCAGCGTTCGATGTCGTTGTGCAAGTGGCCACGGAAACGATCTGCGAGTTTCACGTCCTTCGCCAGAGCGACGGTGCCGTCGTATTCGACAGTGACAGTCGTTTCGGCCTGCTTCGACGCGATGTTCGAATCGACGAGGTATCCGCCGGTGACTTTCATCCCGGACATGAACGTCTGCATCCCGTCGAAAATGTCTTGCATGAATCGGATCATCGTTTTGAGTGCCGAGTGCGGAGTGCTGAGTGCCGAGTAATTGACTCAGCACTGACACTCCGTAATCGAACCTTTCTTTAAAAAAGTGCCGGGTACTGAGTGCTGAGTGCCGAGGAAACAACTACTGGGCACTCGGCACTCGATCCTTCCCCTAGAGGGCTGTTCCCATGTTGAAATTCGCTTTGGCCAGCATTTCGCGTTGATCGATCTGTTCTTTTGTGAGCGGCTTCTTGAAGTACCAGATCAGGCCGCCGACGATACTGATTGCGAAGAGTGCTCGGAGCCAGAATGTGAGCGTACTTAAGGCGTCGCCGTAGCCTCGTCCCAAGATTGGCATACGGACGATCTGCCAGATGCAGACACCGGTGAAACAAAACATCGCGATCGGAATCAGTTTCTTCCAGCAAACGGTCATCATCTGATCGACGCGGAAGCGCGGGAGTGTCCAGCGAATCCACATCATAATGAAAACGAGGCCGTAGGTTTTCAGGCAGAACATGCCGAGATGCAGGATTGTGCCAATCCAATGGAATTCGGGGGCCTTTATCATCACACCGTTGACGAAGGTCGGGGCTTTTGTCATCAACGCATTTTCGATGAAACCGATACCCGTGGACCAACCGCCGAGGAAGAGCGTGACGGCGATGGCGCAGGTCACGCACATCATCGCGTATTCGGCAATGAAGAAGAAACCGAAGCGCATGCCGGAGTATTCGGTGTGATAGCCAGAGACGAGTTCGGATTCGGCTTCGGGGATGTCGAACGGAGTGCGATTGCATTCGGCGAGCGCCGAGAGGAAATAGACGGGGAAGAGGATGAACATCGCGGGATGGAACAGATTCCATTGCCAGAACCAGCCGGATGCGTACGCGCCGCCGTTTTCAGCGAAGCCGAATTGGTCGAACGTCATGCCCTGCATGGACAACGTACCACTGATCGCGATGCCGGTTAAAATCGCGAGGCCGACGGGGAGTTCGTAGGAGACGATTTGAGCCGCTGAACGCATGCCGCCGAGGAGCGCCCATTTATTGTTGCTGGCCCAGCCGGCCATGAGGATGCCGAGGACTTCGATGCTGGTGATGGCGGCGATGTAGAAGACGCCGATGTTGAAATCCGCGACGTACCACGCGTCGGAATAGGGCAGTACGGCCAACGCGCCCAAGGCGGCGGCGAGAACGATCGTCGGGGCAATTTTGAAGAGCGGCTTGTCGGCGGGGTCGGGGATGATGTCTTCCTTCATGATCAGCTTCAATCCGTCGGCGAGGAAAATCATGATGCCTGGAGCGAAACGGAGTGCGAGTTTATCGACGAGGTCGAGCAACGGAACGGCGGGCGTGAGTGCGAGTGCCATGAGTTTACCCGCGATCCCGGCGCTGGGCGCCTTGCCGTTCGCGACGGCGGATCGGGCGAATGCACCGAGCAGCGAGCCGACGTTGCATTTGTTCGGCCCGACGCGGCGCTGGATATCGGCCGCAATCTTGCGCTCGATATACGTACTTATTCCCGCAACCGCTTGAATACCCCCGACGGCGATCAAGCACGGAATGATGACCGCAAACAACCCGGCCAACGTTGTGCCGAGTCCCCACCCGATAAAAAGCGCGTATAAAAATGGCATTTCTGAATGATCCCTTAGTTTTCGTTATGGACTACTTGTTTTCTTTTTTCGGCATCGTGACGACGGTTTGAACTTTATTGTTGATCACTGAAAAATTCACTTCACCATCGGTTGCCGTGTAGGTCCACGATTCGAACGAAATCCCGAGCTTTGTTTTTTCAAACTTGTCCGGCTTGCCCAGTGCGGCTTCGAGCTGTTCTTTGGTCTTCGCCTTCTCGGCCTTGCGCGCGATGTCCTGCATCGTGTTGCCACCGCAACCGGCTAGCGGCAGAACGAGGGCGAGCAAGACGATGGCGAAGCGTTTGTGAACGGTATGAACAATCTCGTTCATCGATCGACCTCCGGTAACACAATGTCGAAACTTCCGATCACGGCGATCACGTCGCCGATGAGGAGGCCGCGGGTGACTTCTTCGAAGCAACCGAGTGCGGTGAAGGAGCCGGTTCGAATTTTCATGCGGACGGGTTTGTCGGTGCCGTCGCTGACGATGTAGTAGCCGGTTTCGCCGCGCGGGTTTTCGCTGCGGACGTAGGCTTCGCCGCGTTTGATGCGCAGACGGCCGGGCAATTTCGCTTGCGACAAGCGGTCGGGATGGTCGGCAGGGAGCTTTTCGTTTTCGCGCATCAGCGCCGCGACTTGCTTGATGATCTTGATGCACTCGAAGACTTCTTTGACGCGGACGACATAGCGGTCGTAGCTGTCGCCCAGCGTACCGTTCGGGTTGCTACCGCCCGGAGTGCCGCCGTCGCCGACGGGGACGTCGAATTTCAGTTTATCGTAGATTGAGTACGGTTCGTCTTTGCGGATGTCCCATTTGACGCCGGAGCCGCGCAAGTTGGGGCCGACGAGGCCCCAGTTGATCGCGTTTTCGCGCGAGCAGATGCCGACGTTGCAGAGGCGTTCTTTGAAAATCGTGTTGCTGGTGATCAATTCGTTGAATTCGACCATGCGGGGCCAGAGGTAGTCGGCGAATTCGTCGCATTTGTCGATGAAGCCGGGCGGGGCGTCGTAGGCGACTCCGCCGATCGTCATGTAATTGTAGGTCAGGCGCGCGCCGCAGACTTCTTCGAAAATGTCGTTGACGCGTTCGCGGTGGCACAGGCCGTGCAGGAACGGGGTGTACGCGCCCATGTCCATCGCCAGCGCGCCGACGCAGACCATGTGGCTGGAGATGCGGTTGAGTTCGGCGACCATCACGCGCATGAGTTCGGCGCGGAGAGGAACTTTGTAGCCGCCGAGCTTTTCGACGCCCAGCGCGTAGGCGTGATTTGAATTCATCGAGCAGACGTAATCGACGCGGTCGGTGTAGGGCATGAACTGGCGGTAATCGACGTACTCGCCGATTTTTTCGATCGCGCGGTGCAGGTAGCCGACGTCGGGGCGGCAGGAGACGCAGACTTCGCCGTCCGTCACGACTTCGAGCCGCAACACGCCGTGCGTGGACGGATGATGCGGTCCCATGGACAGGACCATTTCCTCGGAGTTCATGCGGCCTTTGTAGTCGGCCACTTCGAGTTCGACTAAATTTTCAGCGACCATGGGCATGGGTCGATATTCCTCTTCATCAAACGGCTAAGGACTCTTTGTTATCTCTCGCAGAGGCGCGGAGAACTGCTTTTAGTTACTGCACACAA
The DNA here is from genome assembly GCA_025355035.1 of Planctomycetota bacterium. Lineage (GTDB taxonomy): Bacteria > Planctomycetota > SZUA-567 > H5-PLA8 > H5-PLA8 > JANXLS01. The sequence goes on from JANXLS010000416.1 coordinate 5,488, forward strand.
AACTCAAACAAACCGTTCGATCGCGCATGGTTTTGATCAAAGCCGTGGAACGCGGGGCAGTTCAATTTTCTTCTCACGGTTCAAAACTATTTCTTCTCCACCAAGCCCAGCTTTTCGAGCATGGCCTTGTCTTTTTCCTCGCGCTCGGCGATTCCCGATCCTACCGCGTCACCGAAGAATTGGTCTTCGCGCAGTGTTGGGACGCCGTGGTAATCGGCGGGGTATTCGTAGTCTTTGCGGCCCGGCCAACCGACCCAATCGGGCGGGTTCATGATGCGGCGCAGGTCGGGGTGATTTTTGAATTGAATGCCGTACAAATCATAGGCTTCGCGTTCGAAGAAATTGGCCATCGCCCAAATGTCGCAGATGGTGTCACACGACGGGTTTTCGCGCGGCATGACGATCTTGACGCTGGTTTTGTGGAAGTGCTTCATGCTGTGGAGCGAGTAGACGACCCACAATTCGCGGCCGGAGTCGACGCCGCTGAGGCACATGAGGCTGTCGAAGTAGAGGTCTTCATCTTCCTTCAGGAATTTAAGCACGTCGCGAGCGATGGATACGGGAACGAGCATAAACGAATCGCCGCCGTCGACTTTGGGAGTCGTGACGGCGGGCCAGCCTGCTTTGACGATGTTGGCGATGTTGTCGAAATCCATGTCTACCCTTATTAGTGTCTTCCTTGAATCGTGCCAAAAAGACTGTCGCTTGAAAGTCCAAACGAAACGGGGACCAATGATTCGTAAGCGACGCCTCCAAAGGTCATGTTCATCTGAATAAAGCGCGTTACATTTTTGGCGCCTTTTTCGCCTAC
>JANXLS010000436.1 GCA_025355035.1 Planctomycetota bacterium
GAAGAAATTATACTGATCAGAATTGTAGATATTCTCTGCGCCTCAGCGGAACTCTGCGTCTCTGCGTGAAAGTAAGAAGTATTGGTTTCAGAATAGATTGGGTTTTAATCCCATTTAAGGAACGGTGCTATGTCGAACAAAGTCTTGATCATCATAGGCGACGCAACGGAGACCGTCGATACGTTGTATCCGTATTATCGTTTGCAGGAGGATGGCTACGAGCCGATCGTCGCTGCGCCGGAAAAGCGCAGGTACCAGATGGTGATGCACGAGGTCAAACCGGGCTGGACGATCACGAAGGAATGGGAAGGCTACACGCTCGACGCCGTGATCGCGTTCAAGGATATCAAGCCCGAAGAGTATGCCGGGATTTTCTTTTCAGGCGGACGAGCGCCGGAGTATATTCGGGAGGACGAGGATTTGTTGCGCGTGACGCGGCATTTCTTCGAAACGAACAAGCCGGTCGCGAGTGTCTGCCACGGTGTCGAAATCCCGGCGCGCGCGGGTTGTGTGAAGGGCCGGCGGATGGCCACGGTAGCGAAATGCAGGTTCGACCTTGAAGTCTGCGGCGGGATTTATGTCAATGAAGCGTGCGTTGTTGACGGCAATCTGGTCAGCGGTCGAACGTTTCACGACAATGGTCGATACTTCGGAGCGTTCATGAAGTTATTGAATGCCGCGCGAAAATAATGCGCAATTTCTTTCGGAATGCGGCGACTTGGGATCATTTCGAAGCACTTGGACGCACCTGTGTTAAAAGTCTAACATTCATCCGTTGTATATTATAGAAGTGGATACTTTTGAATAGGAAGGGTTTCAACGGCTTTAACATCGAGTAACGCGAATGACGCGAATAAAACGAAAAGATTATGGCATTCGGGTCGGAGAGGAACGTAAGGGTTTTTCATATTAAACGAACGGAAATATATCGATATTATCAATACGCACATAGTGTATTTTGTGGAACGAGGATTGAGATAGGAATTGAAAGTGGAGGATGATCGGGAGTTGCACATACGTGCATTTTATGGAACGTTATGAAATGGTTTGATTGACTTCATCGCGTGTTATGTTGAACTTTAGCACACCTTCAATAGAATGATTAAAATGGAATCCCTGCCCTCCCCGCTCCCTGCTCCTAATTTAACTCCTCGCACACATGCGCCACATTGCTGCGGATCGACAAAAGACGCCCCGGAATCGCCGCTGCTTGCGGCAGCCTTAACGCTCATTTGCGCGGTGTCGGGACTCGCGGCGTATTTCTTATCGTTCTATCCATTTCAAAGATGGATAGAACGATAAGAAATACGCCGCGAGTCCCGACA
>JANXLS010000497.1 GCA_025355035.1 Planctomycetota bacterium
AGCGGGACACCGCGTCCAAACAGTTATCGCAGTTGCGCGGTCAGGCGAAGTGGATGGAAGAGACAATTGTCGAGATCATCATCAGCGAAGGACAGAATGAAGTTTCGGATTTTCAGAAATGGGGGTTTGACATCATCCCGCACCGCGCCCGGATGAAACAGGGATTCGAGGTCGGCGACAAACGCGTGGATGTAGAGACGGCATTCAAAAGCCCGGAACACCCATTCCGCGTGGCGGTCGTCTGCGCGATGTGGCTGACCGGCTTTGACGTGGAGTGCCTTTCGACGCTGTACATCGACAAGCCGATGAAAGCCCACACGCTCATGCAAGCCATCGCCCGCGCCAATCGCGTCTATCCGGGGAAGGACTTCGGCCTGATCGTCGATTACAACGGGATGCTCAAGAGTCTGCGCGAGGCGCTGGCTCAGTACGCGCTCGGCGACGATTCGGGCGCGGGTACGGAAGTGGTGGCTCCGCTTGAGGAGCGGGTGGCAGCGTTGCAATCGGCCATTGCTGAAACTGAACGGCATCTACTCGGCCTGGGATTCGATGCGAGGCGCTTGAATGGTGCGAAGGGTTTCACTCGGATACAGGCGCTCGCCGACGCGGTGGAAGCTGTCTATACATCCGATGAATCCAAGCGTCGATTCGAGATCATGGCGCGCCAGGTGTTCATTCGATTCAAGGCTCTGATCATGGAACCATCGGTGTTTGCCTACGCAGAGCGACACGACAATATTGAGGCCGTCTATAAGAAGCTCGAAGAACGTCGTGATACGGCCGACGTAACCGACTTGCTCAAGGAACTGCACAAGATCGTCAATGAAGCCATCCGCGCACAGCAGCCGGGCGAAAACCAGCGCGATTCAAAATACTTCGACCTCAGTCAAATCGACCTGGTGAAGCTCCGGGATGAATTTGCAAAAAAGGTGAAGCGGAAGGCAACGGCGCTTCAGGACATCCGTCAGATCGTGGAGGACAAACTGGCGAAGATGCTGGCGCATAACCCACTGCGGATGGACTATTACAAAAAGTATTCTGAGATCATCGCCGACTACAACCGCGAGAAGGATCGCGTCACGATTGAGGCGACATTCGCGCAGTTGGTGGACTTCGCCAGAACCCTCGACGAAGAAGGTCGCCGGGCGGCCGCGGAAGGTTTATCGGAGAATGAATACGCGTTGTTCTGCCTGCTGCAACGGGAGAATCTAAGCGGCACAGACCGCGAACGGTTGAAGCTGGCGAGCCGCAGCCTGCTCGACTCCGTGCTCAAACTAATTTCGCCTTTGGAGCGCTGGACTGAAAAGGAACAAACCCAGGCAGAGGTTGAAGTGTTTATCCTCGACCGGCTATTTCAAGTTCTGCCCACGCCGCCGTTCACGGAAGTGGAGAAGCAAGAGACGGCCAAACGAGTTTATCAGCATGTGTGGCAGCAAAGCGCGAGCGGGTACTTTTCTAAAGAAGCGGTGGCGTAATCGGCATGGTTGATGCCCGACATGATGCTGATGAATTTCGCGACGTGGTAATGAAGGGAGTAAGCAAATGATTTCAACACTACCAAAGGCCGGTCCTGAAGCCTCACCTAAAGTATACATGTTCATTTGCAGTAGTGAGACATATATAACTTGTATTGAAAAAAGCGTATTTGGCTCGGATCAACCGTGGCCGTTGCAGATCGTCGCGGGCGACTATTGCTTGCTTCATCATTACGAAGCAGGCGCTGTTTTCGGACTCTGGAAAGCTGTTTCCAACGGTGGCCGCAACCTCGTTCCGAAAGCTTGGGGTAAAAAGTTTCCGTACCAGGTTAAGGTATCACTTGCTTCTCAAAAGGTCATCGAAGTGCCAAGAGACTTGATGGCAGAATTCAAGGTCGATGCAGGGATTGGTCGATTTGACAGTGTTGTGGAAAGTCAGCTTGCTGCAAGAGTAATTCAATCAATGCAGGGAAAGTAGCGATCACTTTCAAGAGTGCCGCCAGGAGGCTTTGATTGGGTTGGCCCGAGTAATATGAAGTGTGCCCGCCAAACCCAAGGAGGTCGTCACACCGTGAGCCCCCAAAATGAATTCCTACTTTACATTGCACCGAACGCGGCGGTGAAGGTCGGTCTACTGCAAGGACGAGACCGTCTGGCTGACGCAGAAGGCACTGGCTGAACTGGTTGCCGTCAAGGTTCCAGCGATCAACAACCGCCTCAAGAACATTTTTGAATCGGGGGAACTGGTCGAGGCGTTAGTTATTTCCATATTAGAAACAACTGCCGCTAAAGGGAAACGCACGAGACTCGCTGTATTAAGGGGAGAACGAAATGAGCAGCGACAGCGACCAGGACGCCAAGCAGTGCACAATCATTCGCCTTTGCTACGAGGGCGGCGGGATTACCGTGTTCGGACGGGAAGAAAATGGCGTGTGGTCCTACTGGCACGAAGGCGGCGCAATGCAGGAAGATGTTGATGACGAAGGTAACGATTGGAAATACTGGACTTCGGAACCGGTAGCTAATCTGGCGGATGCTTTACGCGGCAAATGGACCATGATGTCGCCAGGCGGCATCCACCCGTCATTTCTCAGTTGGTTTCACGAACAATACGAGATCCAACGGGCAACGCTGTCCGAAGGTCAACGCGGGATGCAAATGGACCGGCATGAGCGCTGGCAGGAAGTATTTTTAGAATGTGCGGATCGAGCAAAAAAGAGGGCGCATGATGCGAACGGCGACGAATTTCCAAACAGATAACAGCAGCACGAACAGCGACGTCAAGTTACTTTCACGTCAGGAGTATCGCCTATCCGGCTTGCGCCTGCGCCTCTTGAATCTGTTTCAATGTTCGCCCGCTTCCATCCTTCCAATCCGTGCGCCCGCTGGCTGACCGCCCCATGACAACTGCCGACGCCAATGAGGGCGAGTTGAAAGTATAATCCTGGGTGAAACGCAATAAGGTGCTTTCAAGAATCAGCACGCCACTTTTCAACAAATCGGAGCGTAGTTCCGTTACGTTCGGGAAGTGTTCTTTAAGCGAGGGGACCTCGTCCACCGACGCAAACGACCCTTGCCGCACAACGAAACCTTGGGGCGTATCAAGACCGCTGGCCGTTGCGCCGCGGCCCTGGCAATGGAGCAGCAAACTTTCCAGCTTTGCAGAGGAAGGGCTTTGTTCAAAGGCATGAATGCCCATCACGGGCAACATCCCGAGTATGTTGTGCAAGAAAACATCCATGTCAGCGCAGTCAGCTTCAGATAACGTGGGTTTGGATGGTTTGTTGCCATTTTCCAGGGGCATGCGTTTGGCTTCAAGGGCGCGTGAGACCAGCGCGGCTTCGAGGTACTGGACATGTGCTTTATTGAGTTGCCCAGGCCCGGCTACGAAGAATACCGCACGCGTCCAGAAATCTTTTTTACCGTGATGGTCATCGAGCCGGGGGCGAACCGGATCCCCCTCGCCGATATAGAGCATTTCACCGTCACCGTCGGTACGCGGTCCTAACAAAAGATAAACGCCCGTCTGTTGAAACTCTGAACGGTTGCGAACCTTGGGATACAAAGCGCGGGGGAACACCACGGCCTTCCCGATCCAGTTTGACCGCTCGACGAGCCGCAAACCATCTGGATCGCCGTCTGCGACGAATATGCGCAGAGAAAATGGGGGTTGAGTCGCCATGGATTCCTTTGGGTAATTCCGTGTTCAATTAGCGCACGTGACGTTCGATCTACTATGGTTTCGGATTCGTTGAGTCTACCGCATATTACACCAGTTGTGCCCGAAGCGGCTGAAGTGAATGTTCCCGCTGCATCTCAAACATCCGCTTCAACACGCTGTGCGATTCCAAATCAGCCCGAGTTCCCGCGATGCGAACCACCGACAACGAACGCGTGATCGCGATGAACAGCCGCTTGCCCAGGTCCGGTCGGTCTTTGGCCAGATGCAGGTCAGCAACGATCACCGCCGGGCGTTCCAATCCTTTGAAGCGCAAAAACGTCTCCGCGACGATGTGTTGCCCGAAACCGGCGTCATCGGCGCGAACGAGCGCGTGGCGGCCCAGGCAGGTCATGTGAGCGATGGAATCTGGCGGCACTGCGCCACGCAGCGACAATATGGCAATGTCGTGAGGCTTCAATCCGCTTGAACAAAGGCGCTCCACCTCCAACGCGATCTTGTCCGGGACAGAATGTGCCGTTGGACATTCCAAGATACCGATGACGCCGCTGGTGATGGCGTTTCGGATCAACACTTCATCAATAGGGTCACCGACGCACGCCTGGGCCAGCGCCTGTATCGCCGGCGGGCACCGGTATGGCTTCGGCAGCGTCAGTCGCGTTTG
>JANXLS010000557.1 GCA_025355035.1 Planctomycetota bacterium
GTTCGATCAAAACGGCCGTGACTTTGGGGACCACGAACGCCATCAAAAACACGATCACGACCACACCGATCGCGCACATCAACGCCGGATACGTCAGCGCGGAGACGATCTTGTCGCGCAGTTTTTTCTGCCGGCTGTAGTAGCTCGCCGCCGCGCTCAAGATGAACGGCAAGCCGCCTGACGCCGCTCCGGCGCGCGCCACGCAGACATACAGTTCCGGAAAATAATTCGGGTGCGCGCCAAGTGCTTCATCGAGCGCCGCGCCCTCGCGTACGCGCACGGCGAGATCCTGAACGATGAGGCGGAAACGCGCGTCTTCGATCTGCTCCGAGAGCACCGCCAGCGACTGCGCCAACGGAAGTCCGGCCTTCAGCAACATCGCGAGGTGGCGCGAAAATTCAGAGAGCAACTCCAGCACGCGACCGCCAAGAATGACCGTCGTGCGTCCCGGCGCGTCAGTTTTCACTTTGGCGAGGGCAGGCGTCTTGATGCCAATCGCCGCATCCATCCACATCGTGTGCAGGCCCTTCTCGCGCAGGTTCGCGCGTGCTTCGGCCGGCGTGCCGGCGTCGAGCGTTCCGCGCACCGTGCGGCCACCGTTATCGAGGGCTTCAAAACTGTACAGTGACATGTTCATTCCAAGTCGATTTGCGTTGCATCGCGAACTTCATCCAACGTTGTGATTCCTTCCGAAACTTTTCGCAAGCCGTCGCGCCGCAACGTGACCATGCCTCTTTCCACTGCGGCCTTTTTCAATTCCCCCGCTGCTGCACGACGGCTGACGAGTTCGCGGATCGAGTCGCTCATCAAGAGGAATTCGTGAATGCCTGTCCGTCCCGAAAAACCCGTTTCGAAACAGGCGGGACATCCGCGCTTTGTCGGCACCTGCAACGCGCCGTTTTTCATCAGCGTCGAAAGCTCGTCGTCGCTCCAACCATCGCCGCGCAGAATGCCCAAGTCCGGCTCCGCCATCGCGCCGCAGTGTTTGCATACGCGCCGCACGAGGCGTTGTGCGATGGTCGCGTTGACCGAACTGGCCGCGAGAAACGGCTCGACGCCCAAGTCCAGCAATCGCGTGATGCTCGAAGCTGCGTCGTTGGTGTGTAGCGTGGACAAGACCAAATGCCCCGTCAGCGCGGATTGAATCGAGACGGTGGCGGTCTCTAGGTCGCGAATTTCGCCGACCATGATGATGTCGGGGTCCTGGCGTACGAGCGCGCGCAAGCCCCGCGCGAACGTGAGACCTTTTTTTTCG
>JANXLS010000585.1 GCA_025355035.1 Planctomycetota bacterium
CTTGCCGCCGCGTTTCTTTTTCTTCGGTGCATCTGCGTCGGGTTTGTTGAGTAAATCGATTGGCCCCCACAGTGGTGCTAGCGGTTGGCCATCGTCCTCCATGCGCACTTCTTTCGGAGCGTTCATCATCCCGGCGAAAAATCCGCGCACGTCCAACGTTTTGCCGGACGGCGTGTAGATGCGCATTCCCGTAACGATGTCGTTCGAATCGAAGAAATCGCGGTAACTGGCGCGAAAAAAGGTGAACGCCTCGACGCGTTGGTACTGTGCGACGGAGCGCGGCATGCCCAGTATGCCGAGCAACTGCGGCCGCCATTCGCGTAGCGCCATTCCGCCCGACGCGAGCAACGGTGTTTCGTCGGGTTCGGCGCGGAGGTTGTCGATGACGATCGAACCACTCGATTCGCCGTTTGTGAAAATCAGCAGCGAGACGCGTTGGACGAATTGCAGATTGACCGGAACGGACGAATACTCCCACTTCGATTTTTCGTTCTTCCAGATGTTTCCGGTGAGCGGGATCCGGACGTTTTTGTTCGCGCCCTGCTTCAAGTCGACGGCTTTTGATTCCTGAAGAATATCATGAGGTCCGCAGGTCAGCGCGATGGCCAGCGAAAATTTGTCCGACGGCGCGTTGAAGTCGATCAGCAAGGAAGCGGCATGCGAAAGATCCAGATTGACATCGCGGCGCAGATTGAATTTTCCTGCTTTGCCTTTGTCGCGCAGCGTGATCTTCAACGCTTTCTTGCCCTGCGTGGCGCCGCCATCAACGTATTGAGCAACGCCTTCGTCGTCGGCCGAATCGAAAGCCCATACGGTCGATTGCGGACCTTCGAAACCGTCGATTAAAAATCCTGACGCGATCACCGGAATTTCACTTTTTGGCAAATCGGATTTCGCTGGCGCTTTCTCGCTGTCTGTTTTCGATGTACTGTCGCCACTTGAATCTTTTTTAGCTCCGTCAGTGGCACCCTTCTCCCCCGCCCCATTTGACGGCGTTGTCGGCGGACTGACGATGACCGGAGATTGTACGCGATCTATAAATTGCTCCTGCCGGTCGCAGCCGCTCAAAAGCACGAGTGCCGAAAAAACGAGCGCTCGAAACGCATGGGTATGGAAGGAGTTTCTCATTTTGGTTACGATAAAACAGATGACGTTCAGTGGGAAGCGCATTTTCAGAGTGACGGTGTCGACGGGTGCGTAGCCGTATTGTTCAACGTTTTTATTGAGTCGCTACGCGCCCAATGCTCTGCGCTGAAAATCGATCGCAGTAGGACGACGCTCTCACCGGTCGCGATACCTCTGTTCCAGAATCTCGACGTGTTTTTCCAAGCTAAAAACGGTGGTGGCTCGTTCCTTTGCGGCGTTGCCCATTTGAAGCGCGAGGGCGGGATTGCGGATGATGTGACAGAGGGCGGACGTCATGGCTTCGAGGTTGCCGTGGGGGACGACGTAACCGGTTTGATTATCGACGACGATTTCGGCTACGCCGCTTTCAGTGAAGCCGACAACTGGGACTCCGGCACCCTGGGCTTCGAGCGCGACCAAGCCAAAGGGTTCGATTCGTGATGGGACGGCGGTGCAGGTCAGTTCGGCCATGCGGGCGAGCGGGTTGTTGACGTAGCCGTGGAAAACGACGTTTTCGCGGAGATTCAGAGCATCGCGTTGGGATTCCAATTGGGCTCGGAGCGGACCGTCG
>JANXLS010000607.1 GCA_025355035.1 Planctomycetota bacterium
GTCAACGAAATTGACGCGGTGGATCGCAGTCTCGAAGCGGTCGGCGAAGAAGGTATGGCGATCGATGAAACGCTGGAAGCCGTCGTCGGTCTGATCCGCGGCGAAGTACGGCGAGTGAAGCGATCGCGCGTCGCCGCATAAATTCACCAGGGACGTGTCCGCATCAAGGAATGCGGGCACGTCCATTCGCATAATTTTCAGCCTGATGAAACAAATCCCTTCCAGACAGCTTTTTCACAAATTTCAAACTGGAGATATCCAACATGCTCATGCTTCGCAAAGGATCCGAAGTCAGCCGTGACCGACTGCGCGACATTCAAACGCCGGAGCCGACCGACTCATGGTGTCCGGTCTCGCACTTCGACGTCGTCAACACGCTCACCGACCGCGCCGCTGCCTGTGGTCTGAAGATCCGCAATGAACGCTTCGCGGTCGTTGACGGCACCCTGCACACGCCGTTCGGTGAGCCGACGCGGCTGCCCGGTGCGCGGTTGTTCGCGGCGATGGACTTCGATCCCATCCCGGGAATGCCGTTCCCAGAAGGCTGCACGCCGTCAGCCGGAATCCGTAACTCGCACGACAAGACATTCGCCCTGTCGATCTTGTCCGGCGCTCGCGTCTTCATTTGTGAAAACGGTGTGCTTTCGGCAGAGCACGTCATCAGTCGCAAACACACGTCCGGCATCGACCTGCTCGAATCCATCGATAACGCGCTCAACGCCTTCATGGCCAGCATCACCGGCTTTAACGAAATGTTCCAGCGCTTGAACGCGCGGCGGCTGAATCGGACCAAAGCACATTCGCTCGTGGTCGAAGCCGCGCGCGCGGGCGCATTCGCATCGGATGCGATTCTGCCGATCGTTGCGGAGTTCGAAAATCCGCAGCATGACGCGTTCAAGGAGCGGAATGCGTGGTCGTTGTACAACGCTTGCACCGAGCGGATGAAGGCCCAGTCGCCGGGGCGCCAGGTGGACGGTTACAAGGCTCTCAACCAAGTGCTGGTTGCGGAACTGAATTGAGCGCCGCGTGGAATCCAGCCGCTGTGTGCGGCGGCTGGATTCACGTGCAACTGCGTTTGAAGCCAAGCAAGCACGAACTGCCCAGGTACTGCCCGCTCGCGATGCGCAATTTGATGGCGTTATGAAACGGTGCGCGTTAAAGTCGCGTTAAGGAGCACTCGTTTGAAACCTTCACAGGCGGACTGGCGCGCATGAAATCGTTGCTCGGCTTGATATTGATTGGATCGATGTTTACGCCGCGCGCTGTGTTGGCGCTTGAGATCTTCCTGAACACCAATTCACCCGCGAAAGTCAGCCGAGGTAGCGAATTTTTCGCTCTGGACGAATGGCGCGAAGCCGCCAAGGCCGTGGATGGGATCTGGTATGTTAGCCAGGGCATGACCAAACCGCCCACTGGAAAAACGATCCAAAAAGCGCGCGAAGAATGGATACGTGGTTTTAAAGATAAAAAGTGGATTGTGGAACTGCAAGGCCGCGTCGTGGAGGCGATTGGAAAAGGGGAACATGGCTCAGCCCATGAAATCAAGGCGCTGAAATCAGCAGGTATTTCTGGTTTTTCAGCGATGGTTTATAG
>JANXLS010000711.1 GCA_025355035.1 Planctomycetota bacterium
CAAGAAAGAGGCCGCAAAGGCTGCAAAAGACATCCTCGCGAACAAGCGCAAGAATTATGCAGTTGCTGCCGGCAATGTGCCGGTCGCCATTGGTAAGCTGCCCAGCCTCACAGAACCTGGAAGCGCGCCTGCCGTACGCTCTACCGCTGAACCGACTGGCAGCACGAACACAGTCTGCGCCCCGGTGGTGAGCGGAGTGGCGTCGAAGGACCAGATTGCGGACATCGACGTTGATACCGTCGAACGTGCAATCGCGGTGCTTGACGCCGGCAAATCGCTAAAGATGGCAGTCAGCGCGGCCGGCGAACGCAAACTCAGCGACGCCTCAAAGCGTTCTATTCCGGCGGAGCCTACGGTCGTTGGGTGGACCGGAAGCCAGCACACCTCATGTCCAATGGAGGCCACCGACACGACGAAGCTTCGACGCTTCACGGGTGGCTTTGGCGCGGATTTTGTCATTTGGGCTGCGACGCAGACTGACGCCGTACAGAAAATCAAGGACCGTCGTGCGACACTCCGGTTCCATGCCGAACGCGATGGCGTGGAATTTCAACGCGACAAATACTTCCTAAACACAGCCGAAGGCAAGCGTATACCAGTAAGTAAAGATGAGTTTAACGACATGGACATGTGAGCGCTTTGTCCTGACGTTTACGGAGCGACAATTGAAATGCTGCGGGAGTCGCCGCTGTGCGCCCGATCCGGCGAAACGAACCGGTCACGGCCTAACCGAGGAACGTGTGGATAAAGATAAGTAATCGCATCGCGCTGGGCGAAGGCACACTCTCGACCGGCGCGATGTTTTTTTATCGTGTCGCCACGCGCAAAAATGCCGGGCGCGTTCAACCATGTCACGCCCAGCATACAATTCGCCGACAACATCGTCGGGGCCGAACCTTCCGGCCCCGGCGACGTTCGATTTCTTCAGTCTTCACCACGATTGTCAAAGCGGACAACCCGATGGACAACGGTATGGACAACACCCCGGACAACCGGCCAGACAACGCACGGACAACCAGAAGACCATCGCCAGCCCCACGAATTTCGTTGCCGACCTAATGCGGTCCGAATGTCCAATACGTTGTCCAGCCCGTTGTCCACAGGGTTGTCCATGCCGTTGTCTGCGTCTAACCCGCCGTCAATTGCGGGTTATCGTTCGGTCTCTGAGCGGGGGCCGAACCAAATTCCGGCACGGTCCACGTTCCGTCGGCATTTCGGTCGCCGCAGACCTCTTCCAAGTATCGACCGATCGTCTTCTCGCTTATCGAGCCAAACAGTTTGGTCACCTCCTTCGTGGTGACCGTCTGGCCGCGGAACGTGATTCGGATGAGCGAAAGTCGCGCATCCTTTCGCGCCGATTGATCACTGTCGCCGGCACCGGCATTGCCCAGAATCCAGCTGAGCAACGTCTCAAACTTTCGCAGCACGAAGCGGAACACCGCATCCACGTCCTCGCGGGTGGCGAAATTGCGGTTGCACACGCGGGCGTGTGCAACGACGAACTGCTTGAACGACTTCGGGCCGCGGGTCAAGAAATCCGCATAATCCGGATTTGCCTCCAGCACTGCCTGCGGGACGTTGACGATCGATCGGTAACGCGTCTCCAAGTACGCGGCCACCTCGGCGTCGATCCCCACGGCGGGGATCTTCGTGCGCAGCAACGCGAGCAAAACCTGCACGGCGCGGCCACGGGAGCGCGCCGTTTCCGTTTCGATCGTCACCGGCTCACGAGCGATGCTGAATGACAGGTTCACTTGTCGTGCAGGATCGCGCAGGAACTCGACGAAGTAGTCGAGTCGGGTCAGCACGTTTGAGGGCAACCCGCTGTCCACCGTGACCCGGGCCAGTCCCGTCGCTTTCTTGCTTTGAACACGGCGGGGATCGACATCGCTGAGGCGATTCGCGTCGATATGGAACGCCACTTGGGCTTCATAGCTCGTTCGGCTGGCGTTGGAGGCTTCGCAGCGAGCCGTTTCCATCGTGTACGAGAACGTCGTCGTCAGGCGGCCGTTCTTGAGGGAGTTGGCTTGGTGGAAGTCCTCGATGACGAACCCGCCGTGATGCGCCTGCGGGATGAGTCCGGCGCGCACCACCCGGCGACCGCCGCTCGACCCGGCGTTGCCGTACAAGCCGTCCTCGGTCAGGGCCTGCGGTTCGACCCTTTTGCAAATCGGCTGCATCGCCGCGTGCGCCTTGGCGAGTTTGCCCTTTCGGCTGCCGGGCGGCCCCACGACAAACGTGTGCAGACGGGCACTCTCTCCGGTCATCATGCCGTGGCTCGCCGCTTGCAAAATTACGGCGTCCACGGCTTCGTTGAACACGGGATCACTGAAATCGGTGATCCCGACAGCTTCGCAAATCGCGGCGCGGATTTCCGGCAGCAACGACTCGCCGGCCGCGTTCGCGATCCATCGCTCGGCTTCCTCGATTTCAGCGGGTGATGGCTCGATGAGGTCCAACGGGGTCGAGAGTTGTTTCACGTCCAACAGCAGGAGCATGAACTTCTTGTCGGTGGGATTCGGCAGCAGCACCCCCGTCACCGTGTAGAAGTTCGCATTGCCGCTCTCCTGAAAGCGGCGCAGCACGTCAGGATCGGTCGTCGGAAGCGTTTCGACGACGTGCCGTTCGCCGTCGGCTTCGCCGAACAGAAACGACGCCACGGACTGGTAGTCGTTGCGCGACCCCATTTGTTCCAGCGGCCCGCGGTCCGCAAGGCTCAGGAGATCATCGTTGCACTGGCTGTCCCGCGTTTGCACGCCCGTACCCGAATATCCTTTATAGGCAGCGCGGGTTCTCACCACGTTATACAGATTGTGTTTGTTCTTGAGCGTCTCGATTTTTACGCTCTGTATGTTTCGACTTCCGTTTGCCAAGTGTACCGCGACTACCGAACGAACGGTGTCGGCGGTGCCATCAAATTCTTTCAACGCATCGGCCGACACGCCTTTTTGCACCATCTGACGGCGCTGGTCGTCGTACCAATGGCTGAAGTCTTCGAGGGCTTGAATGACTCCCTCTGCGGTCATGGACATATTTGTCTTCTTCCCACCATGCCGACACACGCCTATTTGTCCCGGTGCCTCGATCGCGTATTTCGCTGCAAACTCGAAAATCCTTCGGAGCTTGCAAACGAAAGACGACGAGACACACCGATACAAAGGGCTGAGCGCACCCTGCATGGTTTAAAAACTTAGCAAGGCCGAATTGCCTCACCACGACGAAACCCGTCAGTCGACACACGCGGTCAACCGTGACCGGTGGTACAAGGCTGTAGTGTTGTTAGGGCTGGCATCGCAAGGCTGTGACCACGAATTGCTCGTGGGAGGGACCGAAGCTCGATATTCAGAACATTCGGGTACTGGTCGTGAAAAGATCTTCACCGACAACCCCTATAGTTTACCCCTATCGGAGGCGCTTTGTCAACATTTTTGTTTTGGATCGATGGCCGTTACGGTTGGATCTCCCATGACGAAGTCCGCGGAATTCAGTCAGAAAAATTGCCGGAAACATTATGACGTATGCCGGCGCGCTCGACTTCGAGCCATTCTTCGTCTTCCGGCGAGAGGGATGAAATCAACTGCCGGAGTTCCTCGTCCGCGGCGCGGTACGCTTCGTCCACCGCATCCCAGCCGGGTCGGCCGGCGAGTTCGGCCCGCCGTTGAGCGAGATCCTGGACCAGTTCGTCGAAACGAAGGATTTCGCACACAGGTTCCATACGACTACTATTCTAATTTGGTTGCACGTTTAAGGGAAGAACCGCACGGCAAATCACTCCTCCGTAGCATACCTCTTTTTCAAACAGCACCCGGCGGTTTCCTGCCGATAAACCAAAGCATGTCCATGACCCCCGGCATCTATCCACGGCACGACTGCCGCGCTACCGAATCCGAAGCTGAACGACGCGTCCAATTGGA
>JANXLS010000748.1 GCA_025355035.1 Planctomycetota bacterium
GATTGCCTCCCGAAGGTGAAGTCAACATCCCTTCCCCGTGTGAAGTAAGTTTACTCGAATACGGTATTGGGACACAAATCATTATCGGACGCATGCAAGTCTTTTTTTACAGTTATTTGACGATTTTTGTTGTTTTCCACAAGTGCATAAAAGAATCACATGTGCAACGTGCTTGATAATACAGGAATTAGAAGATTTGTAAGTTCGGTTTGAACGACAAAAATTGTCCGAAAAATCTTTAAAAACGGTGTGTAATCGTGCCAAGTATGGCGGCCCAATGTTCGCGTTATTTGGGGAGAAAAAGTAAAACAAATCGGAGCAGCGGATTCCACCCGTCGACCGAACTTTCATGAGAGTCATGTTCTACTGTTGAACTGTAGAGCCTGTTGCACAAACCCATTTGGTTTTCATAAGTCGTTTAAAATCGGTTCGCGTTCCACCGATTTTAAAGAGTTTACAAGAACGAGTAGGGTTTGTGCGACAGGCTCTGTACTCTATTTTTAAGCTTCTTTCCGATCTTCCAACACATAGCCGACGCCACGAACGGTGTGAATCAATTTGTGTTCGAAAGGGTCGTCAACTTTCGAGCGCAGGCGGCGCATATGAACATCGACGATGTTCGTGCCGCAGTCAAAGTTCATGTCCCAGACTTGTTCGGCGATCAGTGTTCGCGACAGCACTTCACCCGCCCGACGCGCCATCAGCGATAGGAGCGCAAATTCCTTGGGCGTCAATTCCAAGCGCTTGGCGGCGCGGTGAGCTTTGTGGCGGACGAAATCGATTTCGAGATCGCCGATGCGCAGCGTTGTATCCGAGAGCGTCTTGCCCCGGCGCAGCAGCGAACGGATGCGCGCCAGCAATTCCGAAAAGGCGAATGGTTTGACGAGATAATCGTCGGCTCCGAGTTCCAATCCTTTCACGCGATCGTGAACCGCGTCGCGCGCGGTCAAAACCAGGACGGGCGTGTTGACTTTCGCTTCGCGCAGCTTCTGCAGCACCGTCCATCCGTCCATCGTCGGCAGCATGACGTCGAGGATGATCAACTCATATCCGGCGGACGTGGCCTGTGTCAGCCCGGCCTGGCCGTCGCCGGCCACATCGACCACATAGCCGTTCTCGCCCAACCCTTTTTGGAGATAGGTCGCGGCCTTGACTTCATCTTCGACGACCAACAGTTTCATCGCTCAATACCCTCTTTCAGAAATCCACGGAATGTAGAATACTCCAAACCGCTCCGGTTGTCCGCTCCATTTTATCGAAACGTTCCGCTCTACATCCAACGACAGCGCTCGACTTCCTCGTCCCGCTTGCCGGGCGCGGAGATCTGGGCTAATGGGTAAAGATTGCGACACGCTTTCCAGCGATGATCCGATGAAACTATTGTCACAAACACGTCATTCAATTTTATCCGGAATCGAGAGAGCAATTGCATTCGTTTCCGAGTAATATCTGAGAAGTCGTATTGCATTTTGCACGACTACTTCGTGAAGTCTGGGGACCGGGTATGAACACGCAGGGCATGCACCTGATCTGTGAATTGAACGGCTGTAATGCGGGAATTTTGACACGCGTTCCGGCCATCAAGCACGCAATGGAAGCCGCGGCGATCTCCGCGAATGCAACCATCTTGGACGGCTACTTCCACCAATTTTCTCCGACGGGCGTCAGCGGCTTGCTGTGCCTCGCGGAGTCGCATGTCTCCATCCACACGTGGCCGGAAGCGAATTACGCGGCGGTTGACATCTACACCTGCGGCGAACACACGAAGCCACAACTCGCGATTCAGATGCTCGCCGCGACGCTCGAAGCCACGCAGGTTCAAGTGCGCGAAATCACCCGCGGATTGCCGACGAACGAACCCGGCGTCTTCTGCAACACGGATACGACCGGCGAATCCAACGGCGGCGGAGTAACTCGCTCCGAGCCCGTCGATGCGACTGACGCATCCCGACGCGAACGTCGTTCCTGGTACGTCGAAGATGCCGATCCGCACGAACGCCACCTTTATGAAGTTGCGGAATGGCTTTACAACGACAAGAGCAAATTCCAGAACATCGGGATCATCAAGA
>JANXLS010000751.1 GCA_025355035.1 Planctomycetota bacterium
CCAAGATAGTTTTTCAGCACCCTGCATAGGGAAAATTCACTCCGTTCCGTGACTATTACCGTTGTGCTTCCAATGCCTTGCGAGCTGCGGGATTTGCAAATATTTGGCGATGTCCCACGTCGGGAATGTCCACTCGATACCACGGCTCTGGCGGGAGCCGGATCGGGTCATCTCGACGGTTCGGCGTTCGCAGGAAATCGGTCACATAAATGACCGGCACGTTCAATTGCCACATCGTTTTTAATGCAGCATCGTCGGTTAAGTAGACTGGTTTTTTGCCGGGAAACGATGGCGGGCGGCGGTACGGGCTGTCCGAATTCATGATGTAGACAACGCGCGGCCCTTTCGCATTTTCACCGAGGTAGAACGCAGTTGCCCCCGGGGAACCGATTTCGAGAGTGCCTTCCGTAATCCAAATTGCGTCGCGGCCCAGTTTTTGATCCAGTGCTGCGACCATTCTTTTTGAGGACCGGACACGATCAAACGCCGAAAATCCCGCTGTGTTCGATGCTTCTCCGATCGCAATCGGCAGGCACAATGCCAGCAGGGCTGCGCCTGTTTTTCGGGCAAACAACAGTACGCCACACGCCACCAACCCGCCGCCAATATAAAGAGCGAATCCGGGCATGTAATTCAAAGTCTCCGGCGCAGCTTTCAAATCGGCGATATCCTTTAATAACGATCCGACGACTTGACCGGTGATGGCAATCGCAATTCCAAAAACGATTGCGACAATCGCCGCCAATTGCCGCCCGCGACGGTTATTGGGCAAGCTTGCATGGACCCACCAGCCTCCAGCCAGCACAGCAAACGGCGGCAGCGTTGGAAGACTGTAGTAAATCAATCGCGAAGGCAATGGAACAAAACAGAGCGTCGGCAGTAACGCACCCAGCAACAAAATGGCCACAGCATCTGAAGTGCTGCGTTCATTTCCAGACCAGCGCGAGGCGTTTTTGATACTGAATGTCGCGATCTGCGGCAGGAAGAAACACCACGGCGCGATCCACACGGCTGCGATCACAAGGAACATGTGCCACGAGGTCTTTGAAGCGTTGTAATCCGGCGGCCATCGTCTATCGAAAATACGGTTCCAATGTTCGTTGATCAGTACGTATCGTAAGAATCCTGGATTGCGCATTTCACAGAACGCGACCCACGGCGCGACAATCGCAACGATGATCGCCAGTCCCGAAACCGGACGGCAATTTCTCAAAACGTCGCCATTCTTTTTAACGATGGCAAATGCGAACAGAACGGCGACCGGAAATGCGAATCCGACCAGGCCTTTCGCCATGACCGACAATCCCAACGTCGCGTAAAAATAATCCCATTCGCGGCCACACTCGGGTTTCTTTACCGCCCTCCAAAGACAATAGAGCGACGCCAGATGCAACACGCAGAGAAGTTCATCGATCAGCAGTTGGTGTGAAAACAAATACCATCCAGCCGAGATGCCGAGTATTCCCGCTGCAGCCCGGCCGGCGCGCGCACCCCACAAGTCGCGCGCCCATTTCCATGCGAGGCACACGCCGGCCCAGCCAATCAAGGCCTGCGGGAATCGCGCAGCCCATTCACTGAAGCCGAAAAGCGAGTAACTTGCCGCGATCATCCAATAGAAGAGTGGCGGTTTGTTGAGATAAGGCGCACCGTCGAGCCGTGGCGTGATCCAGTCGTGATTCAGAACCATTTCGCGACCGACGCCGGCGAAATGCCCTTCGTGGGGTTCAAAGAGTCCGTATGATCCGATGCCGTAGACCAACGCGGCAAAGATGCCGCCCAGCACCGCTACGTCCCAAAAAGAAACACGCGGCTGTCCCGGCCCTGTTGGAATCGTGCACACGCTTGCGTCACCGGCCGTTAAATGAGTCGCGCTCTCTGCCATCATCCGCCTAAAACAAATCTATTATTCGTAAGCCGCTAATATCGCGGAAAATCCAAAATTGGAAAATGAAAAACCGGAATTCATTTTAAATAGAATTGCTTTGGCGCAAAGTTGCCTATAAAAATTGTGTGAATTCGCAATGCATATCCGTCGCGCATTTTCACGCACAAATACAGTTGCGCTGGTGCGTCGTGGTGTTATTATGTTGCGCTCTTGAAACGGGGCTTTGGATTGCTCCGTGCATTTTTAGTCACCGGATTTCGATAGAAAGCGAAGAACGATAGTATGGGCCATTCACTCAGCGCCGACAAGCGCGAACGTCAGAACGTCAAGCGAGCGCTCAAAAACCGCGAAAATCGCACCGTTTTACGCAAAGAAACCAAGCGCATCGCCGCCACGATTGCCGCGGGCAATGTCGACGTCAAGAAGACATTGTCGGAAGGCTTCCGCGCGTTGGATATCGCCGCACGCAAGAACGCCATTCCGAAAAAGCGCGCCGACCGCAAAAAGTCCCGCCTCGCTTTGGCCTTGAATCGGGCGACAAAAGCCGGTGCTGCGCCAGCCGCCAAGTAAGAGCAGCTGCCAAGCCGACAAACAACCTTTGAACGCGAGTCTGATGCAACCGTCAGACTCGCGTGTTTTTTCATATCGCCAGATGACTAGCGAATCGTCCGCAAAAAGACGTGTCAGTCGTAATTCCCACTGGCAGAATTCGGAAAAATCGCTATCCTGCCCTTTCACCAAAAGGAATATTCAGATAAGAATTTCGCTCGCGTGACACATTCTTGATTGTACTGAGATACGGCGTATTCGGTCCGCATCTCGTCATAAGGGTCTCGGCTCGATGGCCGACAGTGTAGAAAACGAAGCAACTTCAAGCGGCCCGGAGCAGCCTTCGGAGTCGGACGCATCACATGCGTCTCGCTACGCGGACATCACCGTGGAACTCGGTTATTGCTCACGCGAACGAGCCGACGCCGTTCTACACGCGTTTCAGGCATTGGGAGCTGATCCTTCGACGTTCGGTGCCTACCTGGTCGAACACAACATCATCACACGAGAACAATCGCGTGCCTGCGAACGAGCGTTGCGCGGACGATCGTCGATTGGCGGTTTTTCAATTCTCGAAAAAGTCGGTCAGGGCGGCATGGGAACTGTGTTCCGCGCCCGCCAAATCAGCATGGATCGCATCGTTGCGGTCAAGATTCTTGCTCCAAAATTCGCCCAGGATCCGGGATTCAAACAGCGCTTTTTGAATGAAGCACGAACATGTGCGAAACTAAGCCACCTCAACATTATCAATGGCATCGACTGCGGCGAAGACAGTGGCTACACGTATTTCGCGATGGAGTTTGTCGAAGGCTGCACCGTTAAACAAATCTTAAAAGATAAAGGACGGCTCGAACCTGACGAAGCGTTCGAGATCATTCGACAAATGGGCGTCGCATTGTCGTACGCCAAAAAATTCGGGATGGTCCATCGTGACATCAAGCCCGACAACATCATGATAACGCCGACCGGTGTTGCGAAGTTGTGCGACTTGGGCCTGGCGATGGAGGCCGAACAAAACGGCCTGAACGAAGCCGTGCCCGCGAATGGGTCCGCAAAACCCGCATCAAAAGACGGAGAATCCGACGAAACGAAAGGTAAAAAAGAAAAGCCGCTCGCGCTCGGCACGCCGCATTACATGTCGCCCGAGCAGGCGCGAGGCGAAAAGAACATCGACGCCCGAAGTGACATTTATTCGCTCGGAGCGACGTTCTATCACTTGATCGTCGGCGAGACTATTTTCATCGGCAAGACCAGCACCGATATCATGCTTCAGCATGTGCTCAACGAAGCGCCGAATCCCTGCACGCTGGACCCGGAGATCCCACACGGCTTGGGCATGATCATTTCCAAGATGATGGCGAAAGAACCGGCGAATCGCTACGCGCATGCCGATGCTCTGTTGGCCGACATGGATGCCGTGAAAAATGGCACGATTCCCGAAGCCGTGGGATTCAATGCGAAATCGTCGTGCACAATTCTTCCGGAAGAAGCATTGCGCGTCTTGCGGAGCGGCGGCGTTCCAACCTGGAAGCGGCTAATCCCTCACGCCGCCGCAGCGGTTGTGCTGGGAATCGTCGCATATTTCGTCGCCATCAGTCTTGGATCGAAACCCGACGTGCTCGCCCAAACGTC
>JANXLS010000937.1 GCA_025355035.1 Planctomycetota bacterium
CAAGGGCTGTGCGGCGCCGGCGGTTTGGCCCCCGAACGGAGTGATTGTTGCGTCGTTCGGATTCGTTCCGGCAGCCGCTTCGATGTCGTTCGTGAAACCGTCGCCGTCGAGGTCGTTGATGTCGGCGATGGTCAACGTTCCTGCGGTAAGCGCACCGAGCTTGGCGCCAATCGGGTTGCTGAGCGTCACGTTGGCCGTCAGAAACAGGTCGAGCGTATTATCGTTCAATGTCGGGACGAGGATTGTGCGCGAGGCTTCCCCATTCAAGAACGTCAATGTTCCGCTGACCGACGTGAAGTGTGTCCCGGCGATGGCGGTACCGGAAGTGACGGCGTAATCGACGGACACAATACCGTTGGTGCTGCCGATGCGCGAGACAGTGATTGCGCCGACGCTGCCTTCGACGACCTGAAAATTGGCTGCACTGATTTGAACGAATTGCTGCGCTGTCGCCGGGACTGCGGCAATACTGCGGATGTTACCGCCACCGATGCCAACAGTGCCGACTTGTACCGCCGCACCGGTCGTGAGATTAACCGTGTACAAATTGTTGTTGATGGCGGCAAAGACGGTGCCGCCGGGCGCCTGCGCAAGGCTGCTGAATTGATTGAGCGTTTGCGTGGTTGATCCGACTGTCGAAATGACGCCCCCGGAGAAGGGCGTATTGACCGAAATGAGATTGTTTGTTGTGCGATCCAAACCGAAGAGGGTCGTCGCGCCGTTGGCTGCGTTTGTGTACATAATGGTGTTGATGTCGATCGCCATGGCTTTGTTCGCGTCGGCTGCGTTATAGGTCAAAGCGGTGTCGGCTGAACTGACCACACCCGTATCGGGATTGATGGCCATATTCTGCTTGTCTTCGTTCATGATGCGAATGCGATCCGCGACGGGATTGAAGCGGAAGCCCTGTGCGTTGGCGCTGTTCGTCAACGTGATGGGCGTGGCGGCGGGAGTCACTTGAGCTGCAACGCCCGATTCCGGATCGATGGTGTAAATGCGGGACGTATTGGCGGCACCCCCGCCGACACCCAAACCGAACAAAACACCGGTTGATGGGCGGAAATCGATGGCCGTCAACGAGTCGCCGGCAGTCAATCCCGTGACTGTTGTCGAGACGTTCGGCGTGACTCCTGGAGTTGCTGCATTGAATCGTACCAGCGTTCCATTATTTCGCAGCGCAACCGTGTCGAAAGGCGTGGGCGCAGGCAGGACGGCGATGTCCACGACCAGTTCACCGGCTGCAATTGTGCCGACTTTTTTCGTGGTGCCGGAATTCAGATTGATCGTACAGAGCGTTGTGGTCGAATCGCCGGCCAACGTCATCGCCGCATAAGCGACGCCGCTTGCTCCCGAAATATCGAAGCCGACTCCAACGTCCTGAGGCGCCACGCCCAATTTGCCGATCGTGAAAACCAATCCTGAGTTGGGGCTGACTCCGCCATTGATTGTGCCGACGGTGACCAGAGAGGCCTGGGTGCTATCGATGGCGAAAAGCGTTGTCACAGTCGATGTGGCTACATTGTTTGAATACGCTGCAGAGACAATATGGGGCGCGATACTGAAGGACGGATCGAACGCGGCGTAAGCGAGCGTTGTGTCGGTCGTCGCAACTCCCGAGTCTGGATTGAGGCGGAGACTCTGTCCGGCGTCGCCCAGGCTGCGGATGCGATCGGCAGTCGGATTGAAATCGACGCCGTAGTGCACCCCTGCCAGAAGCGGGATGAATGCCGCGGCACCGACTTGCGTCGCAACTCCGGAGACGACGTTGATGACGTACACGCGGCTGGTGCTGCCGATGCCGTAGAGCTGGCCCGTATTGGGGCGAAAGTCGATGCCGACAATAGTTTCGCTGGCTTGCAAGCCGGTGATGGCGACATTGCTGATGATCAATCCTGGATTGGCGCTGTCGAAGCGAACGAGTTTACTGCTGGCGGTGAGTCCGAAAATGTCTTCAGCGTGGGTGAAGCTCGATGTCAAAAAGGTCATTGCCAGAATAGTGGCAGCAAGGTGACGCATGGTGTTTCTCCTGGATGGGATACGTTTTTAAGTCAATTGATCTATCCTACGGTGACTCATTTCACAAAAGCGGTCAATCAAAAATGTCAGAATTCAAATATTACTTTTTCCAATCGTCCGGATTGTCGCCGAAGTCTTTTCCGAGCTGAATGGCCAGCCGGGCGCGTGCGGCATCCTTGAAGAGCGGGACGTGTTCGAAGATGTCGAAGAGGTACTCGCGGTCGTTCTGGAGTTTGTGGAACTGAACGTAGCGCATCGCGCTGGCAATGCCGGGATGAGCGGAGATTACTTTTTGCAGCGCAGCTTTCAGATTCGGATCGGTCGCTTTTTCGGCGGCTTGCGTGACGTGGAAAATGGCCTGCGGATAATAGCGCGTCAAGTCGGTGACGGCGCGCGCACGCGTGATGGGCGATTCGGCTTCGGCAATGGACTTGATTAACCCGTCGGCGCGCTGCACGTTTGCCGCCAGCGGGTCGGAGAAACCTGTCGTTGCGGCGGCCATGACGACCGGAAGGTCCGGACACAAAGCGATGTTCACGCCGGCTTCCGACAACGTCCGAAAGAAATGCAGCTGCATGTCGGCGGCGTTTTTTTGAACTAATTCGTGAATCCCGGTCGCTCGGATCATGCGTTTATTTTCGCCATCGCTGTACGACAGTTCAACTTCGCCGTTGGGCTTCTGTGAGAAATCGAAGCCCGTTCCAACGTCCGTGTTTTCCATTTTGATCAGGAGAATGTTGTTCGATTCGGAGATCGAAAGGTCCATTTTCAGAATGCGGTCTTCTTTGAATTTCATGCGGAATTCGCGCGTCTTTCGGTTCAAGTTGAAGAGTGCCAAGCACGTCGAGGAGTCGAGATTCAGTTTCATTTCAGACGCATCGTAAGACTCACCACTTTTGCTGAGTTTCCCATGGACAGAAAATTCACCCCGCAATCCTCCAGTGCCCGCGCCCTTCTCAACGATTCGCACGGAGAGCGGCAGATCGCGCGCGGCGTCATCCGGCGAACGGCCCGCTGGCGAACCGCCGTCAGCATGAAGAACGATCTGAAATTCCGGCGCGTTCCCCGTTGCATTTGCCGCGGTGGCTGCGCTGACCACGAATTTAACGTCGGCATCGATCGAAGAGACGGTGCGATCGCCGGCGACTTGAATCCCGGCATGCCGCGCGGCGATTAATCCGACAGAACCCCAATCGATGCTGAGTCGACTGTTTTCGATGCGCATCGGCGCCATCCATGCGATCACGTCTTTGGGCGTGAGCACGGGGACGGCTGGAGCGACCGGGGCTGTTTCAGCAAAACTAGGGCGCGCCGCGAACTGTGCGACGAGCATCACGAGCGTTGCCAGAACGACGCCGTTTCGGCGCTGGAGTTGCATCATTCAGTTGGACCTATCCAAGGGGTTTTACTCATTGCGTATCGACGACTTCAATCTAACTGACTCCTTGCCTGAACAACAATGCCGCGCAGATCAGCAGGATCACTTCGAGTCCTGCGATGGCTTTTGTCGTCATGCTGATATCCGAGAATGTCAGCAGACAAATCGTCCGGAACGCGACAATCCCGCCGTAGATGCAAAGCGAGAAAAGCACACCCGCGCTTCGGTATTCCGTTTTCAGCGCGCAGATCGCGTAGAAGACCGCGAAGCCGATTTCCATTCCGCCGTAAACGGTCACGTATTCGCAGCGGCCGTTCGAATCGAACGACAAGAAGCCTTGCGCTTGCGTCGTCTTGTCGAACCGCAACGTACACAGCACGCCGAAGACGAAGTAGATCACGGCGTTGAACCAGAGATAGGCCACGGTCATTGTCGGCGGGGCTCCTGATGATG
>JANXLS010000958.1 GCA_025355035.1 Planctomycetota bacterium
CCACCCCGTTCGGCCCCAATACAGCCCAATGCTCGCCGGGATAAACGAACCAATCCAGCCCATTAAGAATTAACGCCTCCCCCGCCCTAACGTTGATGTCCTTCAATTCGATCAGTGGCTTCGAAGCCCTTCGACTTTGAACTTTGAACGTCGAACTTTGAACCGTCGTTTTAATCGGCACATCCGAACGCATCGAATTCCGAAACGCCCGTTTCTCAAGTCGAATTGCGTCCGCCGAATTCCGTCGCGCTGGCCCCACGACAACGCCGTCTTTCACATATAAACAATGCGTGATTCCCTTCGGCAATTCCCACGGTCGCGCCGTCAGAAATAGAATCGGTTGTCCGTGGCGCATGATGCCTTGCAACGCATTGGCAAGACCCGCGCGGCCTTTGACATCGAGCCCGATCAGCGGCTCATCCAGAACCAATAACTCCGGCGCAAGCAGCAGCGCTCGAGCGATCAACAGCCGCCGCATTTCGCCGGTCGATAAATGCAACGCCTGTCGATTGAGCGCGTGATCCAGTCCCATTTTCTTCGCGAGTGCGAGCCGGGTGGCGACCCCCTTTCGATTGCGATTATTTTCGATTCCCAGCACCTGTGCTGCCGTTAACGTCGCATGCTCTTCACCCAGATACCAACGGGAGGCGTAATACCCGTCGGATTGCGCAACGAATTGCCGCTGCAATTGAAACGAAACCGTCGCGATGCGTTCGCACGGGTCCGTCAACCCATCGTCGAATCCGTATACAATTTCCCCGGACGTCGCCGCCTGTCCGGTAATCGCCTCAGCCAAGCTCGACTTCCCCGAACCGTTCGGGCCGATGATTGCCCAATTCTCGCCGCGACGGATCCGCCACGTCAATTCGCGAATCGCATCCACATCCCCGCGATGCACCGTCACCGCGTCCAGCGCCAACAAAACGTCGCTCATCCTTACCTCATTAATTGGGATTCATTTTAAGCATAATCGCCGCGTTGGAAAATTTCTTCAATATCGCAAAAGGAGCTATCGACTATGATAGGCGTATCGGACGATCACAAAAACGCATCAAGGATCAAAGCCATGGACATTGACGAAGTTCTGTTGGATACCGAAGACCGCATGACGAAAAGCGCGGCGGACTTCGACGCCTATTTGAAAACAGTCCGCTCCGGACAAGCGAGCATCGAAGCCATCGAGCACGTGCACATCGAAGTCGCCGCATACGGTGGCGAGCCCACTCCGCTGAAGAATTTGGCCGTCATCGCCAAGGCCGACGCGCGCATGCTGACGGTTAAACCGTTCGATGCGAAAACAATCAAGGACATCGAAAAAGGATTCAGCATCGCCAATCTCGGCCTGACGATCAACAACGACGGCAAGATCATCCGCGTGTCATTCCCACCGATGTCTGAAGAAAACCGCAAGCGCCAGGTCAAGCAGATCAAGGATCGCCTCGAGCAGCACAAAGTCACGATCCGCAATATCCGCCACGAAGGCCAGAAGGGGCTGAAGTCGCTCGAAAAAGCCGCGGGCATCAGCGAAGACGATCTGAAAAAAGCCGAACACAACGTCAACGATCTGACCAAGCAATACGAAAACCATCTTGAAGCCGCGTTCGAAAAGAAATCGAAGGAAGTCATGACGGTGTAAAACGCTTCACGTGACCTCATCAGTAATTTATGACAACGAACCCAAAAACGTTCATTTGTCATGTGTGATTTGACATTTGATAGTTGCCTTTTTCCCAGAGGCCGCCTGCCCCTGCCGTTTAAATGACACATGACAAATCACACATGAAAGTGACATGCTCAAACTCTCCATTTCACATCACGACGGACTGGCTCGTTCCGGGACGCTGGCCACCGATCACGGCACCATCGACACACCCAATTTCATGACTGTCGGTACGCTCGGTTCGCCGAAGGGTGTCACCCCGCAGCAGATTCTCGATTGCGGCGCGCAAGTCATGCTCATGAACGCGTTTCATCTCGCGTGGCGGCCGGGCGAGGACATTGTCAAGACTCTCGGAGGTCTGCATAAATTCACGGGTTGGGACAAACCGATTCTGACCGACTCCGGTGGCTACCAGATCTTTTCACTGCCCGGGTTGCGCAAAATCAACGAAGACGGCGCGCTCTTCGCCAGCGCCGTCGATGGCACTGTGCGCTTGTTTTCGCCGGAATCCGTCGTCGATATTGAACTCGCTCTCGCCCCCGACATGGCGATGGTCCTCGACGAATGCCCGCCTTACCCCTGCACGCCGCACGAACTGACCAGCGCCGTCGATCGCAGCGTGCGCTGGGCCGAACGATCATGGAAGCATTCGCAGGCGTCCGAGCGAACGGACGTCAATTTCTTCGGCATCATCCAAGGCGGATTCGACGAGCGTGAACGCCAGCGCTCGCTCGATGCAACGGCGGCGATTCCGTTCCCCGGTCTGGCGCTCGGCGGTTTCTGCGTCGGCGAAGCGATCGAAGACACACACAAGGGCATCGTCTACACGGCACCCAAAATGCCCGCGGACAAGCCGCGCTATTTAATGGGTATGGGGACGCCGGTCGATATTCTGCTCGCCGTCAAGCACGGCATCGACCTCTTCGATTGCACTCTGCCGACGCGTAACGGTCGCAACGGTCTGGCCTTCACGTCCCAGGGCAAAGTCCGTATCAAAAATGCCGAGCACACGCGCAGCGACAAACCGCTCGATCCGAACTGCGACTGCTACACCTGCAAGCGCTTCAGCCGCGCATTTTTGCGCCATTTATTGCTTGCCCGCGAGATGAATGCGGCTATCTTGATCAGCTTGCATAATTTGGCGTTCTACCTCAATCTCATGAAAGAGATTCGAGAAGCCATTGCAGGCAAACGCTTCGAGGCTTATTCCAAAGCGTTTTTGGATCGTTGGAATTCAGGTGAAGGCGGCG
>JANXLS010000996.1 GCA_025355035.1 Planctomycetota bacterium
GATCATCACGCTGTCGTTCGGAATGAAAAGCGCCATCGAATTCGCGCGCTGGATCGAATCCGAACGCTTCGATGTTTCAGGATGGGCGTTGTACGCCGTCGTGTGCATGATAGTCGGCTGTGCCTTAATGGGCGGCGCCGCGATGGGTCTGCGAAATTGCCGATTGCTAAACGTTCAAACGCCGTTCAAGCGCGCGATCGTCATCGTTTTGGGAATGCTTACGCTGCCCGCGCCGATTTGCCTGGTCGTCACACCGTTTCACTTGATTCACGCGCTGATGACCGCGCGCCAGACGCCATCGGACACCATCGTTTGGGTTGTCGCCATGATTTTTTCAGCAGGGATCACCGCGGCCAATTCAACCCTGTCGCTGCGCGCGATGTCGTTGACCACAGAAAACTGAACCCCGCTCACGGCAGTTCTTCGCCGACCGGATTCTTATTTTTCCGTCGCTCCATCATCTCTTTCGCGGTCACGAATTGTGGGGCCGGTTCAGCTGCGTTTTCAAGTTTGATGGCGCGAACAAAATACGCCGGGCGCAACATGGATTCGACTTTGTCCAACGATTCGATGCCTTCGATAACGTAGTCCGCGCGAGCCATCCGAAATTTAATTTCATCGAGCGAAAACACCCGTTTCCCCGGCCCGGATATTTTATCGCGCAACGCCGAAAAAAATCCCAGCCGCGACGGTTCCATCAAGATCAACCTCCCATTGGGAACAAGCACCCGATGAAATTCAGCAAGCGCCGTCCACGGCGGTCGAATCGAATACAGCGCTTCAAACGACAGTACCGCGTCGAAACTGTGGCGCTTGAACGGCATCCGCGTCCCTTGTCCGCGAACGGGCACGACGCGCGACGACGACGCGATTTTCCTTAAGCGCTCCGACGACGATTCCAGCACGACGATCGCGTGCGACGCAAACGCAGTCACCAACTCCGGCACCAGTTCCGCGCCATGGGGTCCGGGCGTGATCACGAGCACACGAGCGGACGCGTCGAGCGCCGCCAGTTTTTGAGTTGTCGAGACGATCGATTTCAGCATGAGGGGTTATCGTGTTTTCCGTGATTTGCGTTTAGCGGCGGACAGTCGCTTGCAAAAGGCGGCGTGTTCGGGACTGGCCAGCCCCCTGCCGAGCGTCTTCAACATTCCACGCAAATCGCGTTTCAAAAGCGCGCGCGCATTCAACCACAATCCCGGAAACGCTTCGCTGCGAATCACGCCAGACTTGTCGCACGGCAACAATTCATAATTGCCGTTTTTCAAAACAAACCACTTCAGCGCTGGCTCACGAACCAAATGAACGAGATATTCAAGCGCACCGTTTTTCTGATAGGCGTAAAACTTCTGATTCAGATCAATTTTTTCTGTCGAGTTCGCCACTTCAACGACGAGTTCCGGCGCCTGCATGATGTACCGATCCGCATTCGTACCGCGACCGCCAAAGTCGGGTAAAATACGCAGATTGGTATCCGGCTGAACTTCGTTCGCGTCATCCAAAACGACGGTCGTATCCATCAACGTTTCCACGCCGATTGTTGCCACCTCATAATGTCCAATCAAATTATGAATGAGCGAAAGAGGGCGCGAGTGTGCAATCGAAACGGCCGAGGCTGACACAATAACAACTCCTCCAATCAACTCCGCGCAATAACCATCGGGCATCGCAACGTAGCGCCGGTGAAATTCGTTCTGCGTCAGCTGCTCGCCGTTCTTAAACAACGGCGCGACCATGCGCTTCAACGGCGCACGGTCTTGCGCGTGCGTGATCGATCGTCGGGCTTCGAGAGTCGATTGCATCATAGGCACTCCACTTTTTCCACACGCATTGTGCGCCGAGCGCGAATCGGCGCAACACAATTACTTGTAGAAAACCATGCCCTTCGTTTTCGTCTTGCGTTTGAAAACTTTATCTGCGTTGCAGACAAAAAGCACCGACATGTCCGGTCCGCCGAATGCCACGTTCACCGCCGGTTTGGCTTGAGGCCGTTCAATGATCCCCAACGCGGCACCGTTCGAGTCGAAAACCTGGATGCCCAAATGCGACGTGACGAAGTAACGTCCCGACGCGTCGGTCGTCATTCCATCTCCGCCGGAAGCCAACGGTTTATTCGATGCCGGCAAGGGCGCTTTCATCGTCATCGGCGCCGCTTTGTCGCTCAGCGAACCGTCGTCGGCTATCTTCAGCGTAAACACGTTAATCCCTTTATAATCCGAAACGACCAGCGTCTTCTGGTCAGGCGACAGGCTGATACCGTTGGGACTTCCGAGGTCCTGCGCGGCTTCGGTCACTTTTCCAACCGGGTCGATGCGCATCACTTTTCCCGGAACGCCCGTGTAATACACGTTGCCGGTTTTTGACACGATCAAGTCGTTGACGCCCGTGTTTTCATTGAGCACCGACATCTTCTTGTCTTTGTCGAACGCGACGATCTTCTTCGCGCCGTTTTGGCAGCAGATCAAGCGCCCGTCCGGAGCCCATTTCATACCGCTGATCTTTGGCGCGTTTTCGATGAACGGCTCAACTTTGCCGCTGACCGCATCAATTTTGTAAATGATGCCCTTGGGCATGTCAGAGAAATATACGTTCCCCGCCGCATCAGAGCAGGAGCCATCTGCGAAGCCGTAGCCTTCGCCAACCAATTGCCAGTCTTCGCCGTCAATGAGGACTTCGGCGAGCTTGTTCTCTTCCGCATAAATCGACAGACAGAACGCCGCGATGAGAGCGGTCGCAAAGAGTGAGTTGTTTTTCATGATGTGGATTTATACGGCGAATCGTGCGAAAAAGCAAACTTCGTGGCGTGGTTCACATGCTTGAACTGCTTCTCTTTGCTTCAACAAGCCTTGTCGCTTGACCCCAATACGGTTTCGATTATTATACTCAAAAAGGACACCAGAAAGTGCCCTCTGCTGCGCCCGATGCCGGGCGGTGGGTGTTTTATTGCGTCGTGTGAAAAGAAAATTATGAATATCGCTTCGATCTTTAAAAAAGTTGTCATGTCCGTAACGGGACTGCTGTTGGTCGGATTCCTGGTCAGTCATTTAGCCGGAAATCAGTTTATTTATTTCGGCGACAAGGCGTTCAATGGCTATGCGGGCTTCCTGGAAAGCCATCCCGAAATCGTTTATCCTGCTGAAACCGGCTTGCTGCTCCTCTTCGTCGTCCATTTAATCATGGCGTTCCGTTTGACACTCGAAAATAACGCCGCGCGACCGTTGCCCTACGGCGAACGCAAGACGGCTGGCGAGTCCACGCTGTCGTCCCGCACGATGATTCTGACCGGCGTGATCATTCTCGCATTTGTGATTCTCCACGTGAGACAGTTTAAATTCGGTGACAAATCCGGTACTGGCGGTCTGTGGGAATTGGTCGTCATCAAAACATTCCAAGATCCGATGTACCTCGCAATCTACGTCGTCGCAATGCTCGCGCTCGGTTTTCATATATCTCATGGCATCGGCAGCGCCTTTCAATCGCTCGGCCTCTTCAGCCGCAACCGCCGAACCATGCGACTCATTGGCTGCACGATCGGCTGGATCATTGCACTCGGCTTCCTAGCCCTCCCAGTCTATTCTTACGTCGTCAAGCCCACCCTGACGACCTCCGCTCCTCTTGAAAGGAAAGCGGAAACTCCGGAGAAAAAATAGCCGCTTCCTCCCGGCACTCAGCATTCAGCACTCGGCATTCAACACTCAGCACTCGGCACTCAGGACTTTACGCTCATGAAGCTCGACTCGAATATCCCGCCCGGCCCGCTCGACAAGAAATGGGACAACCACAAGTTCAACATGAAGCTTGTGAACCCCGCAAACAAGCGTAAGTACACAGTCATCGTGGTCGGCACCGGTTTGGCGGGCGGTTCCGCTGCGGCGAGTTTGGGCGAACTCGGCTACAACGTTCTGTCGTTCTGCTTCCAGGATTCTCCCCGCCGAGCGCACAGCATCGCGGCTCAAGGCGGCATCAACGCCGCGAAGAATTATCAGAACGACGGTGACAGCGTCCATCGCCTCGCGTACGACACCATTAAAGGAGGCGAATACCGCTCGCGCGAAGCCAACGTCTACCGTCTCGCACAAAATAGTGTCAACATCATCGATCATTGCGTCGCACTGGGCGTTCCGTTTGCGCGCGAATACGGCGGCCTGCTCTCGAATCGATCGTTCGGCGGATCGCAGGTTTCGCGTACATTTTACGCGCGCGGACAGACCGGCCAACAGCTTCTGCTCGGAGCCTACAGCGCGATGATGCGCCAGGTTGATTCCGGTCGCGTCAAAACCTTCACTCGCCACGAAATGCTCGAAATTGTGATCACCGACGGCGTTGCGCGCGGCATCGTCACACGCGATCTCGTCACCGGTAAGATCGAATCGTTCATCGCCGACGCCGTCGTTCTCGCGACGGGCGGCTACGGCAATCTCTACTACCTCGCGACCTACGCGAAGGGCTGTAACGTCACCGCGATCTGGCGCGCGTATAAGAAGGGCGCGTTGATGGCGAATCCGTGTTATACGCAGATTCATCCGACGTGTATTCCCGTGAGCGGCGATTATCAGAGCAAGCTGACGCTCATGAGCGAGTCGCTGCGCAACGACGGCCGCGTCTGGGCCCCGGTAAAAAAGAACGACCAGCGTCATCCAAATGAAATTCCAGATACCAAAGAAGAGCGCGATTATTATCTTGAACGCAAGTATCCCGCGTTCGGAAATCTCGCACCGCGCGACATTTCCTCCCGCGCAGCGAAAGAAGCGTGCGACGACGGCCGCGGAGTCGGTCCGGGCGGACGCGGCGTTTACCTCGATTTCAGCGACGCGATCCAGCGCTATGGCAAAGTCGCCGCCGGTCCGTCGGCCTCAAAGGAAGAGGTCATCGCAAAGGGCACCGCGAAAGTCAAGGCGCTCTATGGCAATCTCTTCGACATCTACCAGGAAATCACAAGCGAAAACGCGTACAAGCAGCCCATGCGCATCTACCCGGCAGTCCATTACACGATGGGTGGACTGTGGGTCGATTATAATCTGATGAGCAACATTCAGGGCCTGTTCGTGCTCGGCGAAGCCAACTTCAGCGACCACGGCGCGAACCGATTGGGAGCCAGCGCACTCATGCAGGGCCTCTCCGACGGCTTCTTCATCATACCGTACACGATCGGCAACTACCTCGCGAACGTGAAGCCCGCCGATCCGAAATGGAAGATGGACACGAATC
>JANXLS010001007.1 GCA_025355035.1 Planctomycetota bacterium
TCGTATCCGGCATCGACGCTGATCTCAAAAAAGTCGCGTGGAGACACTACGCGTCCGGACTCTTTCAATCGCTCGGGCTGAAGATCGTTGATGACGTGATCTACGTGCTGGGACGCGATCAGATTACGCGCCTGACCGACATCGCCGGAAATGGCGAGGCCGATTTTTACGAGAATTTCAACAACGACACGCTCGTCACCGACAACTTCCACGAATTCGCGCTCGACCTCCAAACCGATTCACAGGGCAACTTCTACTACTGCAAAGCCGGCCCCGTCGTCCCCGGCGGACAGGGCTTCGAAAAAATTATGGACCACCACGGCTGCTTGCTGAAAGTTTCCAAAGACGGCTCGAAGCTCGAAGTCGTCGCGACCGGTTTGCGCGCCGCCAACGGCATGAGTATCGGCCCCAAAGACGAGATCACCACCGCCGACAATGAAGGCACGTGGGTTCCCAGCAGCCGCATCAACTTCATCAACCCCGGCGGCTTCTACGGCTGCACACCGCTCGCCCATCGCACCCCGTTGCCGAAGTCCTTCGACGCGCCGATGTGCTGGATTCCGCACGCGGGGCCGGACAATTCCAGCGGCGGCCAAGTCTGGATCCCCGCTGGAAAATGGGGCACGATGGAAGGCAGTCTCCTCCACATGTCCTACGGCACCAGTTCGCTCTTCCTGACCCTGAGCGAAGTCGTCGACGGCCTTCCACAAGGCGGCGTGGTCAGGCTGCCGTTGCAATTCAAATCTGGAATCATGCGCGGCCGCTTCAATCAAAAGGACAACAATCTCTACGTCAGCGGCATGCGCGGCTGGCAGACCACCGGTTTGAAATGGGGCTGCCTCCAACGCGTCCGATACCTCGGCGGCACCATCCATCAGCCCCAACAAATCCGCGTCAACAAAGACGGCATCTTCATTCAATTTCAATGTGAGATCGACAAGTCATTTGACACGGAAGATTTCAGCGTCGACCAATGGAACTACCGCTGGTCCGCCGACTACGGCTCCAAGCACTACCTGGTCTCAAATCCCGGCAAGATTGGCGAAGACTCCGTACGAATTAAATCCGCGCAATTACAGCCCGACAAGAAAACCATCTTCCTCGAAATCCCGAATCTGAAGCCCGTCATGCAGATGAAGATCAAATACAAAATCAAATCCGCTGACGGCGCGAAACTGAACCAGGAAATCTACAACACGATCAACGCCGAGCCCAAGTAGCGGCGGATAAATTGAAGTCCAGAACCGCGACCGCAACAGCGCGGGAGCTGCAATCGCGCCCCCATCACCCGCCTCCGGTCTATCGAAAGGCCCTATCCATGAACCGCGCCCTGCACCTTCTCCCCGCCCTTCTCGTCGCCTGCCTGAGCCTCACAGCCGCC
>JANXLS010001066.1 GCA_025355035.1 Planctomycetota bacterium
ATTCGAGGAGTCACGTTTTCCGAGCGTTTAAAGTTCAATAGCAACGCGAGCACTTGCGCGCCAGATAACGAAAAGACCACGATCAAAAACGCCGGGTGAACTTGCAGTGAAAGCTCAGCGACCCCAAAAAGTAAAACGCCGCCGAACACAGACAGCCGCGACATGAATCGATCCAGCATCCAGGCCCAGATGATTGAAAGCAACACAAGCAGCGCATACCCGCGCGCTTCCCGCGAAAACTGAATGTGTACGCCGCTGACCGCCAGCAAGCCGGCCGCGAACAATCCGGACGTCGAGGAGTACCAACGACGTCCCAGCACAAAGACCATCCCGATCGCTGCGATTCCCCAGATTGCCGCAGGCAAACGAAACAGCGTTCGCGTATGCCCGCCCAAATGCCAGACGATCCACGATTCGAAAAAGCTCAGATGCCCGATCGGTCCCAGCGCACCGCCCTTCGTCCAGCATTCGCCAATCGTGGGCGATTGAGCCACGGCGAGTTGGCACTGCTCATCCAGCCACAACGGCGCGCGGCCGATCGCATGCAATCGCAACACCGCTCCGAGCAACACGATCGCTACGATCGCAATCCATTGCCTGAGCCTCATGGCCCGCGCGCGCGTTTCATTTTCTTGAGATGTGTTCAATTAATGTTCCGAACGATTTTTAAAAACGTTGAACTTTGAACTTTGAACTGCCGTTACCACCACGGCGGTCGAACGAGACGCGGTCCTTCCTGCAACTGTCGCTTCTTCGCCGCTTCGTCGCGATGCCGCATGATCGGGTCATCGAGAGTATAGGTCACATCACCGGAACCGTACTGCATGCTCAATTCCAAGACGCGGCCGTCGCCTGACAGCAGCATGCGACAAGGCATCATGGCGGCCGTTACGTTCGCGACGTACAGCGGCGGCTCTTTCAATTCGTCGTTCGTCCGTCGTTTTTTCTGCCGCTCGGTGAGTATCGGTTTCGGCTCCGGCCGCGTTTCAATCAGCAGGACGCCACAACGATTCTGGCGCACGAGATACAGTGCAATTTTTTGATACGCAAGCTTGACCGGATCGGTTTCTTTTTCCGGCAGCGGCGGAATGGAAATCTGCGCGGCGACGAGCGCGAGGTGTTCCACGCGATTAAAATCAGAGATGTAGATTTCATCCGGAAAAGGGCGTGACCAGGAGTGGTCCAACATGCGCGGCCCCGTATCCGACTCCTGGGATTTTGCGTCGTCGTCGCTGACCGGAACGCGTTTGAGCGGATCGCGCCACGCGCGGTCGTCGTCACCGCCTGTGAACTGCGAACCGACCTCCGCGCTCGCAATCGCGCCTTGATAAGCAGCCGACGCTTTCAGTTCAAGCAACGCGTCGCGGTGCGTATGGACGCGAATCGTTTCGTTTTCGATCTTCGCTTCAATATCGTAATTTAATTTCACGCCGGTGTTTTCCTCGCCGTGCGTTTCATAGTGAATCACCTTCCATTTTGCGTCGTAAAGCGTTACCGCGATTTCGTTGCGCAGCGAACCGCCGGTGTCGACGCGAACGCGCGACGTCGAAAAGTAAGTGGGTTTTACACTGAGCTTCGAGGGCATGAACGGCGGTACTTTTCCGCCGATTTCGAATTTGGAAAACTGAACCCGCACCTCTCCGATGGGTTCGCCACGTGCCTTGACGGTGTAGTCCAGATCTTGATCCAGAAGATAATCGATTCCGTGGTTTGGCGTGGCCGGCGCGGATACCGGTAGAAGGCTTAAGCGGCCCAATTGTTCGATTCGCGAATAGGGTTCGAGATCCGTGACGGGTGCTTCGGCATCGGCCATGCTCGCATCGAAATCCTGCCGCCGCATCAGCACGCGCGTTTGCTTGTCGAACCACATTTCCTGCTTCGCCGAAAGGCCTGACGCGGATTGCGTCGAGACAGTGATTACCTCATAGTGCGCGCAATCGTATGTCGCATCGCCGACAGCGATGACTTGATCGTCCATCGGCTTGACGAGCAGCAGCACTTGCGCCATCGACTCCGGAACGAATATCGAGAACTTCACTTGTTCGCGCTTTTTCAACGCCTCGCGATTCTCCGGCGTTTCGTACCATTGATGAATGAACGAATATTCAACGGGAATGAACGTGTCGCGGACGAACGTGATTTCTTGTTTGTCGTCCAACGTCCCGCCGCGATAAACCTCAATCGCCATACCCGTTTTATTCAAGTGGCCGACCATCCGCTGCGGTTGCCCGCCTGTGGTTTGAGCCATGTCGTACGCGACGACTTTCCCGCCGTCGGGATTGACGTACAGTTTCGTGCTCGCAACGAATCGCAATGGCACACCGAGATTCTCGGAGCTCATCTCCATTTCCTGATCGACGCGCTTGAGCGTTCGCGGCAACTCGCGTCCCTGGCGTCCGTAATATTGGAGGATTTCCTTGATGCCCGGCACTTCGTCCGACGGCACATCGACCGGTTCGTATTTCACAAGCGCCTGGTAAACAACGGCCTTTTTACGTGTCGTGAAAATCGCATTGATCTTGCGAGCGAAACCGGCTTTTCCGATCATCACATTCGACGGTGAATCGACAGGAACATCACCCGTCTGCTTCGGAGGATCGGCAGGCTTCCGAGTCTCGCTAACGGTTGTGGAGACAACGTGCGGATCGTTTGGAAGTACATGCGATTTGGGAGAAGAGGTAATCGACAGCCACACCAAGACCGAAAGGACAATCACTGCCAATGCCAAATACGTGTTTTTGTTGCTTGCTGCTTGTTCCAACGCGCCGCCCTCTTAGAAACTGAAGGATGGAAGGATAACGTTTTCCACAGGACAACGCAATAAGGGCCTGTAAAACAATAAACTGAAAAATTGCTTGCGTCTTTCGGCCTGGCTTTTCGTTGAACGCTCAGTCAGAGATACACTCGTATATCTTCCTTCGCGTCCGCCTCGACCCAGGCCGAAATACGCGGCGGACTTCTTCAGTTTATTATTTTACAGGCCCTAAGAGTGAGCGCCGCGTTATTCGGTCTTCTTTTTCGCGCCTGCTTGAAAAATGTTCAGCCGCACTTTCAGCACCGTACAGTAGATCTCCAACTCCTTAATGGTTTCGCGCGGAGGGAAATCGAAGACCACGTTTTCGGGCGGAGTGTCCGTTTTTTCGAGCATGTTGAACCAGCCGACTTTTTCGTTGAGCGCCAGCGCCGCGAGCTTCTTCTTCAATACTGCGGTGCCTTCAAGCGCGTTGTCTTTCGACATGACAAACTCCGACGATTTCAGCTTGTCACCGCCAGGCGCAGGGAGCAACGCGAAGTGCCAGGTCTCCTCACCTTTGACGTGCCAACTGAAAAGCTCCATACCCGTTTCGGTCGGCTTATCCGACCGCTTGACCGGCCCGTCATTGTCCTTCTGGCCGTCAGCAGCAAACGCCGAAACAACCAGAACAAGAACCCATGAAGCAGCCCATTTCATAGAAGTGATCCTCGTCATATTAATTCCACCCAAAAACAGCGTGCCGATTTGCGTTGATTCGCGCGATTCGATGCTAAAAAGCCATCGCCAATCCGTCACTCTTTAGACTTCGCTGCGTTGATCAAACTTTCAAAAATCGCAAGGTGTTCGCGTTCTTCGGTAAGGCGTTCGGGGTGCCATTGGACGCCGAGGATGAAACGGTCGGCGTGCTCCCCTTCGAGCGCTTCGATCACGCCGTCAGGTGCCCATGCCGTCGCGACGAGTCCGGTACCGATGCGATCCGGGCGTGCGGCTTGGTGATGAAACGAATTCGTCAGCATCGTCTTCGCGCCAGCGATCGTCGAAATGCGGCTGCCGGGTTTGAGTTTGATTTCATGGCGGTACGTGTTGCCGGCTTGCGATGTGCTACTGCGTTCGTCGTCCGAATGCTGAAGTGTACAGGCCGCCTTTTCGAGCGGAGTCCACTCGGATCGCAAATCCTGAATCAGCGCGCCACCGGACGCGATGCACAGAAGTTGATGCCCGCCGCAGACTCCGAGCACGGGCTGACGCGTTTGGTTCAAGAGAATTTCGGCGAGCAACAGATCGAAATGGTGTCGACGTTCGTGCATCAAATCGTCCGCTGGTTGCGGGTGTCCGCCGTAACAGCTTGGTAAATAATCCGGCCCGCCGATCAGACAAAATCCGTCGAGTACCGCGAGCGCCGATTCAATCGTCTCGCGGTCATTGCAAGGCGGAATCACTATTGGAACGCCGCCCGCGTCGAAAACGGCATCGATGTATTTTAAATGACAAAGCGCCTTCGCCTTCAGCGGATCGTTCATATCGGTGAGCGTGCAGTTAAGTCCGATTCGTGGCCGCATGCGGTTCGGTTCCGTCCGTTTCAAAATAGCCCGGTATTCATCGCTGGGAAAGAATGTCAGGACGAC
>JANXLS010001092.1 GCA_025355035.1 Planctomycetota bacterium
GCGGCTTTGAATGGATTGTCAACGAAGGTTCGGGCGCGAGCATCAGCAACAAGAAGTTCGACGTTAAGCAAATTGACATGTCGCAGAATCAGCCGATTCCGGAGAAGACCTCGCTGCTCGTGATGATCCGCCCGAGGTTGATGGATGAGCGCCAAAAGTATGAAGTCGCGAAGTACCTCGCGGAAGGCGGAAAGGTCATGATGTTCGCCAGTCCGGTCCGCGCGTTGGGCGAGAATCTCGAACAGACACCGTTTGGACTCGAAGACTATTTCAAGGACATGGGCATCACATTCCAGAAATCGATTCTGGCCGACAAATCGCATCTCGCCGTTTCGATGAATCAACGAACCTTCGAATTCCCGCCATACTTCTTGAAGATCAAGCCGGAGAACATCGATCAATCCACATCCTTGACGCGCCTGATGCCGGGATTGTGCATGCCGACGCCGACCGAAATTGCGCTCGATAAAGATCAACTCGGCAAATTGAAATTAGCATACACGGTCTTGGCAAAAACGACTGAACAAGTCTGGGAAATCCCGGCGATCGGCAATTCGTTGGACCTCGACAAAACACGCATGCAATGGCCGGGAAAAGACCTGCCGCCGAAAACTGTTTTTGCTCTCGTCAAGGGGCAGTTCCCATTCCCTTACGAAGGCAAGCCGGTCCCGGATTGGCCCGTTGCCGATAAGGATAAAGAAAAAGACAAGGACAAGAAGGATAAGGAAAAAGAAGCACCGAAGGCACCCGTCATCGCGTCGGTCGCGTCGTCGAAAAAAGAAGGAACGCTGGTCATCTGCTCGTCGCCGGAAGCATTCTATCAACCGTACCTCGAAGAGCCGAATCTGAAAAATTTGATCCAGGCCGGAAACGTCAGCCTGTTGTTGAATCTGACGGAGAGCCTGAGCTATGGCGACGACTTGATCAAACTGCGCGTGAAGCATTATGAAACGCGCGTGATTTCAAAGTTGGCTGGAGCCGATAAGGAACAGTTGCGCCAGATCTGGAAACTGGCATTGATCGCGGCGGTGCCGGCGTTCGTTTTGCTATTCGCCGTGTATCGCTTCATGTTGCGCCGCATCAGTCAGTTGAGTTACGAACGCAAATTTGCCGGTAGCATTGGACCCTCGAGTTTCACTCCATGAACAAATTAACTTTATTTCTCGTCACCGTTATTCTCGTCCTGGCCTTGGCGCTCATCAACTTTTTCGTGAGCGACAAACGGCCTCCGACCAAGTCTTCCGGCGACGAACGCGGTGCGTTGCTGATGGATTGGAAGTCGGATTCGGTCACGTCAATTTCGCTTAAGAAAGGCAGCGTGGCCATCGACCTCGTCCGCAAGGACAAGGAATGGATCATGCCGTTGCAGAAAAATCGCACGGCCAAAATCGACCGCATTGTCCGACTGTTGGGCGACGTGGAATCCGCTTACAACAGTGG
This sequence comes from Planctomycetota bacterium, assembly GCA_025355035.1. GTDB lineage: Bacteria > Planctomycetota > SZUA-567 > H5-PLA8 > H5-PLA8 > JANXLS01. The sequence continues at coordinate 1,441 of JANXLS010001092.1, forward strand.
TCCGCGCGAGAGCCGGAGCTACGAGTCGTTCGAATTGTCGCCCGCGTTGCGCACGGAATTGGTGATGGAAGGTGGCGGGAAGAAGACGTCGCTGTACATTGGCAAAAATCTGCCTGAGTACGGCAGCTTCGTGCAGCGCGATGCGAACAGCCCGATTCTGGTCGTCGATAAATTCTTCGCAACCGACGTGGGAGTGCGTGAAGAGAAGGGCGCGACGGTGCTTGACCCGTCGTTCTACTACGACTTGAAGATTTTTTCCGACAGCGCCGACGATGCGATTGACGTTGTGATCAAGAAGGG
>JANXLS010001186.1 GCA_025355035.1 Planctomycetota bacterium
TTTATGGGGGCGCGCCGGGCGTTCCGGAGAAGCTGGCGGAGATTTTGCAAAAAGGGTATCCGAAATTGCGCGTCGCCGGAGTTTGTGCTCCGCCGTTTGTCGAACGGACGGACGTCGATGCGGAACTGGAGCACGAGATCGACGCGATCAACGCCAGCGGCGCGAAAATCGTTTTCGTCGCGCTTGGAGCGCCCAAGCAGGAGTATTTCATGGCGCGGCATGCGCCCAGAATTCGACCGGTGCAGATTGGTGTTGGAGCAGCATTTAATTTCCACACAGGGACGGTGCCGCAAGCACCCGCGTGGATGCAGGGCGCGGGGCTGGAGTGGCTGCATCGTTTCGTTTCTGAACCGCGACGTCTGTGGAAACGCTATTTGTTTCACAATCCTTATCTCGTCACGCGCCTGGCGCTGCAGCGCGCGGGACTCGATCACGTCGCTCGGAATGAACCTTAGAAAGCACTTTCATGCTTGAGAAAAAAATCGATTGGCCCAGCGAATTCGCGCGCTGTGTGTTGTTGCTGCTGCTCGCCGGCCTATTGATCGGCCGGCGCGAGTTTGCGCATCTCAACGTCGTCGATCTTCCGATCTGGAAGTGGCTTCGCAGGGCCCCGCCTGGGTTCGCGTCGTATCTGTTTATCACCGAGACAACGTTGCTCGCGCTTTTCCCGTTTGCAGTGCGTGAAGCGCGAAAACAGTTGCAGGACGTTCGCCGTGAGACGTTCAATGCTTCGATATCGCGTGCGTTGGGTTGGGTATTTTTCGTACCGCTGGCGTTGATCGGCTGGGGTGTGCTTCATGCTGTGGTCGCGGCGTTTTTGGGCGGCGACACCTATCTCATTTTCCGGCAGAGCGCGCTCGCGATGTACCCGATCGTTTTCATCTACACGTTTCTTTTTTTCAGTCCCACTGAGCGCACGATTCGCTTCGCCGTGTGTGGGTCCATCGCGGCCGCGTTGGTTTGCGCGGGGATGGATGCTATTGGTTGGCTGGACCCGAAACTCGACGCCAACGGCCGCCCGCCCTACGGCGAATGGATGCCCATTTACGGCCAGGAGACGCTGCCCATCGCGATACTGGGATTAATGTACTTCGCCATCTCGACGCGTCGGTGGCTTTGGCGGGATCTGGCGGTGATTGGCATTTGCCTGGCGGGGTGGCGGCAGGCGGTCCGACCGATGCAATCGGTGGTGCCGATCGGATTGGCAGGCGCGATGGCGCTCCTGTCCATCACCGCGGTTGCACTTGCGTTAGGCGGACAGCGCGCGACGTTCAAACGCGCGGGAATTGTGCTCGCGATATTCGTCGCCTTGGGAAGCGGTTATCGTTTCATGCGTTCGTATTCGCAGAAGCCGGAGCTGCCCGGGACCGAGACGGCCAGCGAAGTCAAGTCCTGGAGTTTGGGCCAATACAGCGCGCTCTTCGACGTTTTTGATCGCTCAGAAATGCCCACGGATCCCGCTCGAAGAATGGTGGCGAAGCGACCGCCGTATGATC
>JANXLS010001221.1 GCA_025355035.1 Planctomycetota bacterium
GAAGTGTCACGCGACGAGTTATATAATGTCGTGACACCCGAACCGACTCAAAGCTGGAAGCCCGTGCCTCATTTCGAAGTCGTGAACACCCTGACCGATCGCGCCGCCGCCCGCGGGCTGGTCATCAAGAACGAAAAGTTCGCGTTGCACGATGGGACGTTGTATAGCGAAGGTGGGGTTCAAACGCGCATCCCCGGCGCACGGTTGTTCGGATCGCTGGACTTCGCGCCGATCCCCGGTATGCCGTTCCCGGCAGGTTGCGCACCGAGCTGCGGGCTGCGCAACAGTGCCGACAAGTCCTTCGCGCTCTCGATCTTGTCCGGTGCTCGCGTGTTTGTCTGCGCGAATGGAGTGTTGTCCGCGGAACACATCATCAGCCGCAAGCACACCAGTGGTCTCGATCTGGTTGCGTCGATTGACGCCGCTTTGGACGCGTTCATGGAATCGCTGCAGGGCTTCAACGCCGTCTACGAGCAGTTGCGCGCGCGGCGCTTGAATCGCACGAAGGCGCACTCGCTGGTCGTTGAGCTGGCCCAGGCCGGGGCGTTCGCGTCGAGCGACATCCTGCCGGTCGTGCGGGAGTTTGAAGCGCCGCGCCACCCCGAGTTCGCCGACAAGAGCGGTTGGGCCTTGTACCACTCGGCGACGGAGGTCATGAAGGGGCAGAGTCCGTCTCGCCAAGTGGATGGATTCAAAGCGCTGAATCAAGTGCTGACGGCGGCGTTCAATTGAGCGTCCCGAAAAATCCAGCCGCTGCTATCGGCGGCTGGATTGCCCGGCAGTACGATGCAATGCCGGTCGATCACGCAGCAAGGCCGCAAAGGCAAACGCAATGGATCACAACGCACGTGGGGTTGCACAGGGGTAAATAATCGCGGTTTATTCATTACCCAATGATAAACTCTGAAAAACGGTGGGTGCAGCTTTGTAGCCATCGTTCTGCCACAGACCAGTTTGGTAGGCACTCACGGTGATTTTGATCGGCTTGGAATCATGAACCGGAACTTGCGTCATGACGAGTTCAGTGCCTTCAATCATCGCCGGCCCATATTGCACGAAATAACCGACGGGCAGGCCGGAGGAGCTGGTGGCTCCCAGCTTTATTCGTTTTGTCGATCTCGGCACATCGGCGATGCTCGGGAAGGTGATGGTCTGATCCTTGATGCCGGGGATTTTCTGCCCGTTGGGCCACCAGGCAATCCAAACATTGCGGCCGGACATCGCGAATTCGTCGTCGCCGTCCTTGTAGAAACGGAGACACGCTCCGCACGCGCCGCCCGCATCCGGCGAAAGCCGATTCGGCCGCAGTTTGAATGTGAAATCCGGTCCGTCCACCCGCTCCACCGCGCTGCCGTTGATGTCCACCTTGACGGGCATCTTGGAGACAGGAATCTCCGTTTTGCTTGGGAAGAGAACATTCGCCAGCTTGTGCGACGCAGGGTCTTTTTCGTGGTTCGGCGTATTGTTCGTGCAGATCAGCGGCGGCACTGTGTACTCGTGGATGCGAAGGGTGAACCGGCCATCTTTTTCCAGGTATTCCAGCGGATTGGGAATGCGAATCTGCGGCGATTCGGCGAGCGAAAACGGTTCGCCTGCCCGGTCCTTCAGGGTAAACATCTCGAACTTTTTCGCGCATTCGCTGATCATCCGCCGCTGCATGGTTCGAGCCAGTTCTTCTGTTGGATACCAATAGGCACGGTTCTTGGGACCTTTGTAGGAAGTATAGGCTGCGGGCTCGTAGTATGTTTTGCCCGCCTCTCCAAAGTTCGAATAGAAACAATCGATCAGCCAGCCGGAATTGAGCGTAAGTGGCTTGAGTTCCGTTCGTTGTCCAGGCGAGGGCGAAGCGGCGGGCAGCCGGGCTTTGCACACGGCCGCGAGGTATTGCGCGATAAATTCGTACTCGCGGTTCGACATGTCGAAATGACAACTCATCATCTCCCAGTTGATGCCAAAGAGTTCATTGCCTTTCTGATACGTGTCGCCGGGGTTATTGTCCTTGTCATCCCGGTAAGTCAGCGGATGTCCGCCCGAGCCTGAACCGTAGGGCAACGCCTTGCTCTTCCAGTTTCCCGGAACAGTACACTGGTTCAGCGACATGCAGAACAGAATCGGGACGTGGGAGA
>JANXLS010001141.1 GCA_025355035.1 Planctomycetota bacterium
GATCGACTGGTTCGAATTGCGCGCCGACATCGATTTCGGCGGCGGCGCGACGACCACGCTTCCGGCGCTATTGGCCGCTCTGCGCAAAGGCGAGACGATCGTGCGCCTCGACGACGGAAGCTTCGGTCTCCTGCCCGAAGAGTGGCTGAAGCGTTATGGCATCCTCGCTGGGACGGGGAAAGCACACGACGATCATGTGCGCTTCACCAAAACGCAGGCGGGCGTGCTCGACGCGCTGCTGGCGGCTCAACCCGAATCGAGTTGCGACGATACGTTCGCGCGCGTGAGCGCTGAATTGCGCAGCTTTAAAAACATCGAGCCCGTCGATCCGCCGAAGGGCTTCATTGGCGAATTGCGCGAGTATCAGCGCGAAGGTTTGAGCTGGCTGTACTTCCTGCAAAAATATGGTTTCGGCGGCTGCTTGGCTGACGACATGGGCTTGGGCAAGACGGTGCAGGTCCTGGCGCTGCTCGAATCGCGACGCGAAAAAATCGCGAAGGAAATCAAAGCCGACACGAAGGCGTTTCATTCCGGTGAAATCGAGGCCGACGCGACCATTCGCCCGATCACGTCTCTGGCCGTTGTGCCGCGCTCGCTGGTTTTTAATTGGAAACAGGAAGCGGCGAAATTCGCGCCGAAGCTGAAAGTCCTCGATCACACCGGCCCCTTTCGCGACAAAGACGCGATGAAGTTTCAGGACTACGACTTGGTGCTGACTACCTACGGGACGCTGCGCAGCGATATCGTGTTCATGAAGGACGTACCGTTCGATTACGTGATTTTGGACGAATCGCAGATCATCAAAAACGCCGACACCGGCACGGCCAAAGCCGCGCGTTTGGTGAAGGGCGCACACCGCCTGTGCATGAGTGGAACGCCAGTTGAAAATCATCTCAACGATTTGTGGAGTATGTTCGAGTTTTTGAATCCCGGAATGTTGGGCACGGCGAATGTGTTTCAAAGCAGCGCAACGGCGGCGAGTGGAGAAGACAAAGAGGCCCGCGCGTTGCTGTCGCGAGCGTTGCGCCCGTTCATTCTGCGCCGAACCAAATCGCAAGTCGCGAAGGATCTGCCCGAAAAAACCGAGCAGACGATTTACTGCGAAATGGAACCGGAACAGCGCAAGATGTACAATGACCTGCGCGACCATTATCGCAAATCGCTGATGGGCTTGATCGAAAAAGACGGGATCAACAGTTCGAAAATTCAGATTCTCGAAGCGCTGTTGCGTCTCCGTCAAGCCGCGTGTCATCCCGGATTGATCGATAAAGAAAAACTCGGCGATCCGTCCGCGAAACTCGATGCGTTGATCCCGCAATTGGAAGAAGTGCTTGAGGAAGGACACAAAGCCCTGGTCTTTTCGCAGTTCACAAGTTTTCTGTCGATTGCCCGAAAGAAGCTCGACGCGGCGAATATTCCGTACGAGTACCTGGACGGAAAGACCCGCGACCGTCAGTCGAAAGTCGATCGCTTCCAAAACGATCCTGATTGCAAGCTCTTCCTGATCAGTTTGAAAGCAGGCGGGCTCGGGTTAAATTTGACGTCGGCGGAATACGTCTTCCTGCTTGATCCGTGGTGGAATCCCGCCGTGGAATCCCAGGCCATCGATCGCGCGCATCGCATCGGTCAGACGCGGCAAGTTTTCGCGTACCGCTTAATCGTTCGCGATTCGATCGAAGAAAAAGTCGTGCTGTTGCAACAGAACAAACGCGACTTGGCCGACGCCATCATCGGCGCGGGCAACAGCATGATCGGCGGCTTGCGGCGCGAGGATTTGGAATTGTTATTGGGTTGATCGCGCATCTATTTAGAGCGGTTTTCAAATGTCTGAAGACAAATCTGCTTGCGGCGGGCTTCGCGGTACTTCGTCAGACTCGCTTAACGTAGTCTCCAAATACGTTTCGCTCGTCTTCCTCGTCCCGCTTGCCCGGCGCGGCGCATCTTTGTCTCCATCCATTTGAAAAACGCTCTAAACAACGGCTTTTTCACGGGCTGTTAGTGCGCGTTGACTTTCATCAGCGTATCGAGCATGGACGCGTTGCCGCTGGGAACGAGCTGGCGTGTGAGGTAAACCAATTGGCCGAGATGATAGTGACCGTGTGTGACTTGATGGGCGATACTGTGGGCAATGGTCGGAAACCATTGGCGTTCGAGGAACGAGGGGCGATGCAGATCGGTGTGGCTGAGCCGCGCGAGTTCTTTCATGGCTTTTTCGTGAACAACGGTGAATTCCGCGCGCACTTCACCCCACGGCGGATACTCGTCATCGGGCAATTTTTCGCTGGAATGATCGAAGAAATAATCCCATTCTTTTGATCGAAACGTTTTTCCAGTCGGGACTTCGACCAGCAGATAATCTTCGGCCCAAATCATGTGCCCGGTCAACCACAGGGCGTGATTGACGTTGGTGCGCGGACGGCGGCGAGCGGCGATGGTGTCCAGCGGAGCAATGGTGTCTTTCCATTGGCGACCGACCGTCTCGATCTCGGCTTTGAAATAGGTCAGCAGATCCATAATAATTTCTGGCATTCGATCCACGATTCACGTTCGTGTCAACTTGAATCGGGGATCGAATACCGTTTGAATTAAAGCTTCTTTACCGCGTACGGGTGACTGCGCTTGGACACCACCTTCACCGAAATCATCTTTTGTTCAGGGTTCGGACGATCCTGGAAACCTGTCTTACAATTACCCAGCTTATCCGCGACGTCAAATCCTTCCGTCACCTTGCCGAAAACGGTGTGCTTGCCGGTCAACCAGTCGCAACCGTCGGCTTTGGTGACAATGAAGAACTGCGAGCCGTTGGTGTTGGGGCCGGAGTTCGCCATGCAGATCGTGTAGCGATCAACGCTGTGCGGGTTGCCTTTGAATTCGTCAGCGAAGCGGTAGCCGGGATCGCCCGTCCCGTTTCCGCGCGGACAGCCGCCTTGAATCATGAAATCTTTGATGACGCGATGGAACGTTTTGTTGTCGTAAAATCCCGCTTCAGCAAGTGCTACGAAATTGCCGACCGTGTTCGGCGCAGCATCTTCGAAGAGTTCCAGTTTGATCGAACCGAGCGACGTTTCCATCGTGACAATAGGATTGGCTTCAGCCATGAGTAAATTCCTTAATAAGGAGTCTGATTTGTTTCATCGTAGAGCCGAAATCCGTTCGGCTCGATCTAATGTGGACACGTATTGTATTGAGTCAAACAGATTTCCACTCTGCATAAACCGCTGGCAGTATTACTTCTTCGGCTCTTCAGTCTTCGCCGGTTCTGGGGTAGCGGGAGCTTTCGCGGGTTCAGATACCTTCGCCGGTTCCGGAGCTTTCGTCGGCTCGGGAGTCTTTGCGGGAGGCGGAGTCACGGGTGCCGGGACCACGGGATTTGTTTTTATTTCCGGTGGAGTGCTTGGTGTAACCTTTACGCCTCCACCTTGGTTCATCATCTTGTTGAAATCTTCCGATGTGTATTTTCCGGGCCCAAAAGTTCGCGGACTCGGATCCATGTGTTTCTTGCTCTCGGCGAGCTTATAATCATGTGGACGCTTGTTGACGACCTTCACGCTGATGATCTTCGGCTTTTCCGTCGGCGTCTGTCCGTCTGTACCCACAGCAGTCAGGTTCAGTTTATCAACAACGTCTTTGCCTTCAATCACTTTCCCGAAGACTGTGTGCCGATCGTCGAGCATCTTGCGGCCCTTCGGGTCCGTCACAATGAAAAACTGCGAGCCGTTTGTACCTTGACCCGTGCGCTGATCTTTACCACGATTGGCCATCGCCACCGAGTACTGTTCGTGCTTGTTGGTCGCGGTGTAGATTTCGTCGTCGAATGTGTAGCCCGGGCCGCCCATTCCGTTGCCCTGCGGATCGCCGCCCTGAACCATGAAATCTTTGATGATGCGATGAAACGGTAGGTTGTCGTATTTGTGATTTTCGCAGAGTTCCACGAAATTATCGACCGTATCCGGAACGCGATCTTCATACAATTCAATCTTGATGAGGCCGACGGAAGTAGTTACTTCAGCGACCGGATTCGGATCGTGTTCGTACTTTTTGTATCCAGCCGGAAGGCCCGGTCCTGAATAATTGGTCACGGGATCGCCGCAACCGGAAAGTATAAGGACAGCCAGCGCAACGAGCGCCGTTTGAGCACACAATCGAAACGTCATAGTATAAAATCCTTCTGTTGCTGGTCAATGAGGTTACAAACCGAGAGGAAGTAATATAGCCATATGTCAAGGAAACTCAACCGAAAGTCGAAATATGCATAAAACCGTTTGCAAATCAACCCCTAACAAAATTAGAATATGTGTATGTCGTTCAAACGCGTTCAAAACCCTCCAAACCCGTGGCATAGTTCGTTTGTTGAATGGATCGACGCCCCGCCGCCGCCCGCCGATTTGGAAATCTACGAAGAATCCGCGAAGACCATTGTCTCCGAAAACGACAGTCCGGACCTCGGATTTCGCTACAGCCTCAACCCGTATCGGGGTTGCTTTCATGCTTGCGCTTATTGCTACGCGCGGCCGACGCACCAATATTGGGACTTCGGTGCCGGGACGGATTTTGAGCGCAAGATCGTTGTCAAAATCAACGCGCCAGAGATCCTGCGCGAGACATTCCTGAAAAAATCATGGACCGGTGAGCGTATTGCTTTTTCAGGCAACACCGACTGCTACCAACCGCTGGAAGTCTCGTACGAATTGACGCGCAAATGCCTTGAAGTCTGCCGCGAATTTCGCAACCCTGTCGCCCTGATCACGAAGTCCGCGTTGATTCGACGCGACGCGAAATTGATCGGCGACATCGCTCGGACGGCGCAAGCATACGCGCATCTCAGCATCCCGTTTTGCGATGCAAACATGGCGCGAAAAATCGAACCCAACGCTCCGTCGCCCGCTGCGCGATTCGCCGCGATCCGAGCGCTCGCTGACGCTGGCGTTCCTGTTGGCGTGGCAGTCGCTCCGATCATTCCCGGCTTAAACGATTCGCAAATCGCCGAGATTCTCCAACGCGCAAAAGACGCCGGAGCCGCGTTCGCGTTTCGCGTCATGCTGCGCCTGCCAGCAGAAGTGAAGGACGTTTTCTTGGAACGCTTGAAAATTGAATACCCGGACCGCTATTCGAAAGTTGTCAACGCTGTCCTGGAAATGCGCAGCGGCAAACTATACGACAGTCGGTTCGGCGTGCGCGGTCGCGGCTCGGGCGAACGTTGGGAGGCCATCGAATGGCTCTTTGATTTGACGTGTAAACGGCTGGGATTGAATGTGCGAGACGAAATGAAGCACCCTACCCCGCCC
>JANXLS010001316.1 GCA_025355035.1 Planctomycetota bacterium
AGACCCTCTGCAAGAAAACAATGGTGCTCGAAAAAGGCGTGTGTACGCATCTTGGCGACGTTCATGCAGGGATTCGCGTCTATTTTGCGCATGCCGGCGGCACGGCTCAGAGCGAAGTAGCTTCACCAGAAGTCGCAGTTCCGAAAGCCGCGGCTGAAATCCCTGCTCCGGTTCAATCAACTGCACCGGAGCAACCGAACAAAAACTCGGCACCGATAGTCCCTTCGCCGAACGACATTGCGTCGTTAAAATGGACGACGCCAAATCGCACGGATGAAATTGGCGACAAGCGAGTTGAGTTGACGGGAATTGCGTATCGGCGGGACGGTGTGGATGGGCCGCCATCTGTTGAGCAGGGCGGATGGCTTGAGATTTTCACACGATGGAAAGCGATCAGCGACGCCTCGAATGTAAACGTCGGGATCGCGATCACGGATCGGACGAACAAAGTTTTGTTTGGGAGAAGTTGGATCAACGCGGATATCGCGCCGCTTTCGATGAAAGCAGGGGACGAAACGATCGCCGTATTCACGTTGTGTCTGGACATGGAACCGGCCGAGTACGTGATCATGCTGAGCGCAGTCGAGTCGTTCCGCGATGCAGCAAGTTCTAATGGTTGGAACCAGCACATCGGGGGGACGCGTTATCAGGAATTGCCACGGGCCGCGATAGTGTCGATCCTCTCGCGCGCCGATCAGCGAAAGTTGTTTTTTGGCGTTGCGTGTCTGCCGAATTCGTTGGTTCGGATGGAACACGTTTTGTCATAAATGCCCTTCGTGCCGATTCCGCTGTCGTTCACAATCTGGAATTCAACACCATTTGTGTTACAATACCGTTCACAAAACGAGGACCTGCAACACCGCAATCAGCCCGTTTTCTATTGGGAGGCGAATTACTCATTCCATGAAATCCAGCGTATTGTCCATCGACGAGTTTCTCGCCGCTTATGATGTTGTAAGCCGCTTGTATCCGTTGCTTCCCTCCATGTCGGCATGGCGATCGTTTGAATACGCCGGGTATCGGCGATTCAAACTGCAGGAACCCGTTTTAGATATCGGTTGCGGCGATGGACAATTCTTCCGATTGCTCTGGCCGGATATCACGCGCGTGGATGGCGTCGATTTCAGTCCGGAGACCGCAGAAGCGGCCCGGCGTTCTGGCGTCTATGTTACAGTTCACAACGCGCCAGCAGACAAAATGCCTATTCACCACAAAGCGTATGCCTCGGCGTTTGCGAATTGTTCGTTGGAGCACATGAACAATTTGCCGGGAGTAATTAATGCGATCGCTCAGAATTTGAAACCGGGAGCGCCGTTTGTACTCAGCGTGGTGACGGACAAATTCATCACGTGGCAGATGCTGCCCCTGCTGGTGGAAAAAGCGGGTGCGCCGGATTTGGCGAAAAGGTTGAGGCAGGAACACATCGACTACCACAATCTCGTCAATGCGCTGCCAGTCGAAACATGGGCGGCGATGTTGCAGACGGGCGGATTTGAAGTTGAAGAACACATTGCAATTGCTCCGGAGAACATGTCGCGGTTGATTTTGCTTTTCGATCAACTCTGGCACGTGCCGCAACCGGGTGGCGAATTGGGGGCGCAGATTTATTCGCAACTGAGCCGCTTTTCGAATTTCCCGGAAGCGTACCGTCACATTTTGCGCGGGATTCTTGAATTGGATTCGGCGTCAACGGGGTTCAGCGGCGCGATTTTCAAAGCGGTGCGTCAATGAGCGGAACCGCCAATTTATGCTGGTGCGGCAACACCGATCTGACTCCTTTTGGTCCAGCGTATTTGCATTGCGCTCGGTGCCAAACTCTGGTCGCGCGCGTCATGGCTGGGCCGGAGATTTCGGAAGTCAAGAACGACGAATCCGACCTCTACGGTCGCGACTATTGGTTCGGCCATCAAGCTGGTGATTTAGGGCTGCCCA
>JANXLS010001318.1 GCA_025355035.1 Planctomycetota bacterium
CCGAAGCAGCCCAACGATCGCCCGCCGTCGCTGGCGCTTGCGTACACGGAAAATCCCGAGCAGATCGACCCCGCGCAAATCCCGGCGTATCGCGATGCAATCGAAGAGAAGCGCAAGCAGGAAGGATCGGGAATCAAAGACGTGGTTCTGACCGTCGTCCAAGTCGATGGCATCACGTCGCTTCAAGTCGAATCCGACATGATCAACCCGATCAACAATGCGCGCGACCGGCTGCTGCGCGTCGCCGTTCCCGGCAAGGGCAAGTGGTTTGAACTGCTCTTCAATTACAGCAGCGATCAGGACGCCGCCGTGCGCACTGCCTTGAAGGAATCGCTCGACACCTTCAAAGTCATGGAACATCCGCCCGAGAATATCGAGAACACGAAGAAGTGGATGCGCGTCTTTTATTACACGGCCGGGTTCGGCCTGATCGGCATCGCGCTGAGTTTCGTGCTGCGATTGTTTGAGAAAAAAAAGTAAACGCGAGTGGATTGGTGCCGGGAAAATAAATGTGCGCGCGACCGATTTCTTTCTTGCGTCCAGCGCGTTTGCGTTTAGCGTTCTCGATGTTGTTTTTCCTCTTTTCTCATCCGGAGGCGTACGCAGACAGTGGAGACCTGGTCGGTGCAGGACGCCATCGAATTGTATGGCGTGAACAACTGGGGTAAGCAGTTTTTTTCCGTCAACGATCAGGGGCACCTGGCCGTTCATCCCACCGGACAAAAAGAGACCGCCATCGACCTGAAGGTTCTTGTGGCGGACATCGAAGCGCGTGGCATCACGTCGCCGATGCTGATTCGTTTTCCGGACATTCTCAAACGCCGCGTCGAGGAGTTGAACCTCTGTTTCAACACCGCCATTCGCGAGCAGGGTTTCAAAGGCGCTTACCGCGGCGTCTTCCCGATCAAAGTCAATCAGGAACGCCACGTCGTCGAAGCGCTCGTGCGTCACGGCATGGAATTTCACTTCGGTCTCGAAGCCGGTTCCAAGCCCGAACTGATTGCCATTCTCGCGCTGCTCGACACGCCCGAAGGACTGTTCATCTGCAACGGTTACAAAGATGAAGAGTACCTCGAGATGGCGCTGCTCGCCACGAAGCTCGATCGCAAAGTCATCGTCGTTCTCGAAAAACACACGGAACTCGCGCTGCTCCTGCGCATGGCGGACAAGCACAAGGTCCGCCCGCTGATCGGTCTGCGATCCAAGCTCAACGCGCGCGGCACCGGGCGCTGGGAATCGTCCAGCGGCGATCGTTCGAAATTCGGATTCACCTCGGAAGAAATGCTCGCCGCAATTGAGACTCTGAAAGCCGAAGGCATGCTCGATTGCCTCCAGTTGCTGCACTTCCACATCGGCAGCCA
>JANXLS010001321.1 GCA_025355035.1 Planctomycetota bacterium
TAACTTTTGCTGCTCCAACCGGACGTCAAAATCTTTGCGCCATTCCAACCAATTGCTGCCGTCGCTGGAAAAGCGCCATACTTGCAGGGCTTGAAGTTCTGCCGTCGAAGTATCGCCAATGGCGAGTGCGGAATCCGCCCAGATCGCGCACAGGTAATCGATTGTTCCGGCCGTTTTTCCCAGCAACGCACAGGCTGCAAAATCCTTTCCGGATTCATGCAATTTGTGCGCCAAACTATTTACCCAATAGGGTGTGACTTTCAGCCGTTCACCGCATGTATCCGCAATGCGTTCGGCGCTCTCCGCAGACAAGCGTCGAATGCGATTGGATATCCACATGTACGCCATGTACTCATTGCGAACGACACCCTGATCTAAAACGTCGCTCCAGCGCTCGATCCCCCGCTCGTCATTTTTTCGAAAGAATTCAACTGCACCGAGCAGAGTATAATACCAGATGTAGTCGTGTTTGCCAGCTACTAGGGTAGCGGGATCGATGGGGACGAGTGCCCGCGCCGCGAAGTCCCAAAGTTCACGATCGCCGAAATAACGCGCACGACCCAGACACGCACCGACATCATTTCCGACCCAGAGCGACATGATTTCATCACTCGTGCAACCACTGTCGTCAAGCCAGTCGGCGATGGTGTCGGCTTTGTCGGGATCGTGTTTGACGACGAAACGGAAAAGGGCCAGCGCTTTTTCGAGAGCATCCAAGCGCTGCATACTGCCGTGGTGCCGACCCTTGACAAATCGACGGAGGTAAAACGTACCAGCGTCCAGTTTCAAAGCGACATTTTCCGGGAACAGGGAGATGGCACGCGCGTGAAAGGTTTCAGCATCCTCGTAGCGTTGAAGTTTCTCGCTGAGTGACGCGGCAACCCACGGATTGTGGTATTCCCGCGGCGAAAGCGTAGCTGCGGCTCGAGCGTGGTCCAACCCTTTTTCCAAGACGTCGTTCGGGGCATTGATCTGGTTGTCGGCGGCAACAGCGAACAGATAATGGAACTGTTCTTCGTTCGGATCCAAGGCGATGGCACGCTCCCACGCCGCCGGGTTCGTGCCGGCGTCGACGGGCAGGAAGAGTTGTCCGCGCCATGGACTGTTGAAAAAGGCGAACGTGTTGCGTCCGGCGATCCAGGCGCTCCAGAGCAAGGCGGCAATTAATACAAGCGAGACGGCCAAGCGCGGTACAGAACGAGTCGTGTCCGTTATCCCAGATTTGGAGTCGGGACGCGAATAAATCACCGCGCCGGCAAGGAAAAAGAAGAGCAGCCCCACACCGGTTTCACGCAAAGGGAAATCAGCACCGGACGCGATCACGACCGTGAAAATTCCGGAGAAGGGTGCCAACCGCAAGACAGTGTTGGAGTCGGCGTATGAACCGCTCAAACGCGATTCCGTCGGATTGCTGGATTCGCTGGACTCGTCGGACGTGTACAAAATCTTTCGCCGCCAAAATACGACCCATATGATGACAAGCGCGAGCGACAGCAACAGAGCCGGGATGCCCCCTTCGAGCGCAAGTTGAATCCAGTCGGAATGCAATCGGTTCCAGCGGCCGGCCAAGGTCGCGGGCTGAATGGACGTGTACACGGCTTCAAAACTGCCGAGCCCCGAACCGAAGAGTTTCGTTTCGGTTGGTGCGAAAAGTGGGGGCACCGATTGGATCACATTCCATCGGCCTTCAGAATCGTTCGTCTCAGTGTAGCGCGAACTCAACGATTGCGAACCGACGCTGAAGGCCATGACAAACCAACCGAGCATGACGACGATCGGCAGACTCCAGAACGCGACCCGTTGAATGCGTTCGGACAACGGCAGGTCTCGGAACGGTATGTCGTGGCGGCGTTGTCGGTAGGCCACCCAAATCAACGCCGAGATGCCCAATCCCAAACCGAATGCGAAGATGGTCAGTCGACTGAGCGTGACGACCAAGCTGGCGGCCATCGTGGTCAGGACGACAATCCAAATTGCAATTTGCGCCAGACGTATTCGCGGATCGGCCAGAATGGTGTCATCCTCGACGAAGGCGGAGAGGAACAACCCAAGTCCGCAGGAGACGCACAGGGACTGCATCACGGCGAAGCGGTTGGGATTGATGAAGATGCCTGCGGGACGATTCGGCACGAACGATTTCATTCCCGCAAAGGGAATGCCCACCCACTGAAAAAGCGTCAGAATACCCAGGATCAGACCGATTGCCGTCGCGGTATAGAGCAGCCATTTTAAACGTTTGCGCGTGCCAAAACACGTCCCGATCATCGCGGCCGAAAGGTAGACGAATGCATAGGGCAGCACACGGATGCTGACAGCGGGAAAGCGGTCTTTCTCGGTGCCTAAAATGTTGTCACGCAGGACCATCGCGCAGAGCCAAGCGAGTAGCGCACCGGCAAGTATGGCGATCGGGCGCGGAACCGGGAACGGTTCACTACCCATTTTGTGCGAAACGAGCACGTGCAGAATTCCCAATCCACAGAACGCAGCGACTGTGAAGCCGGAAATCCATTGGGGATAGGAGCCATAAAGCAGCGGGGCGATAAAGAGTGCGATCAGTGCGAGGTAGAACACTGCACGCTGTAAAGGGTGTTCGCGGCTTGAAGTGCTTGAACTTGCGCAATTCGAATCCATACAAATATCAGTGTAACGGTTCGAAAGACTGGGCGCAATCTCGGGAATAGATGCCGCGATCGATTCGCGATTTTTTCAGAGGTGTATAAGAGCTATCGGACAAAACCCTCGTGCCAAGATGCGCCGCGCCGGGCAAGTGGGACGAGAAAGACGAGCTCCGCGTATTTGGAGACTACGCGAAGCAAGTTTTTCGAAGTACCACGCCGCCCGCCGCAAGCAGATTGG
>JANXLS010001323.1 GCA_025355035.1 Planctomycetota bacterium
CGAACCATTCCTGGTACAGCAACCGCGCCGATTCCTCCAGCAACGTCATGCGGCGACGGTTGTTTTCAATCAGATCGTCGTAGGCGGAAAGCACGTCTACAATCCGACGCTGCTTTGTTAACGGATGCCCGTTAATTTTAAATTTCCTTATGATGCCGCCGCTAAGGTTCCTTTGAGCACCTGCTACAACCAGTTTCAATAACTCGTGACGATGAAATTTTAACGCGTAAAATAGGTATAGAAAGTGGCATTTTGATTCGTCAACAATCATTGCACACGAGGCTTGGTTTGTCGCGGCTTCGTTCCGTAGAATGCCAAGCGTTGTTATTGTTCGCCCGTCACCATACATCGCCATGAGAACCGTGTTTTTGGGAAACACTTTGGCCGATGACCCCAGTATAGCTTCTTCAGTGATTTGCTCTTCCGAACCGTCAATATACCAATCCGCTAACTCCCCAGTCTTAATCCACGGAATAGTACCGCCTTCCCAAAATAATACGTTTCCGCGAGATGGCGTTCCTCCGCTCGTGACATCCTTGCAGAGTGACTCAATTGGAACTCGTTCGATAGCGACGCTCATATCCCCAGGCCCTCGAAATTGGCCTGTATCTTCCCCGCCAGCGCCACCGCCTCCGCATTCAAATCGGCCAGTTCGACGTGTATATCCCGCAACGCCTGCTCGAAATCGAAATCCTCATCCACTTCCGCCGGAGCCACGCCGACATACCGTCCCGGCGTCAGGCTCCAATCGGCGGCTTCGATCTCCGCTCGGGTGACCACGCGGCACAGACCCGGCACGGGCACAAACTGCGCTTCGGGAAAGCGGGACAGCAGCCAATGGGCTTGGCGATAAAAATAGGCGGTTTGCTTGAGTTGCTCCACCGCGTCTTTGCGCCGGGCGTCGAGTTCCTTCTCCAGACGAGCGATGGCGCGATTGTCCCACGCGGCGTGTGTGCGTGCGCCTGCATCCTTTTCAGCGGAGTCCACCAGCCGCGTCGCCAGTTTGCACACGAGGTCCAAGTCCTTTACCAGATCGCGGCACGCCGTGGCCAGCGCGTCCAAACTTCCCACCATTTTTGTCTGCGCGGCCAGCTTCGCCTCGCACGGTTTCTTCCATTCCTTGGCAATGCGAGCCGTCCACGACTCCAACGCTTTGAAACACGCCTTGGCCGCGTCGTCGCGTTCTTTCAGCGCGTCCCGCAATGGCGAATCTTTCGGCAACGTGTTCACAAATGGCGCGGCGGCATCCACCAGCACATCGTAGCTTTTTCGGAACGCGGCGGCTGGCGCTGCAATCGCTGCGGCCTCCGAAAGCGTACGGTCGAGATGGCTTTGCACAAGCCCGATGAACCGCTCGCTTTCGCCGCGATACAACCAGACGACAGCGGTCAGGTTGGCGAGCTGCTCAGGCGTGAAATCGTAAATCTTGCGCGTGACTTTGCGGTAGATGCTCCGGGCATCGAGCATCAACACCTGGTCGCGCCGCTCGGCGGGCTTGCCCTTATCGAAATGCCAAAGTTCACACGGGACGGTGCGCGTGTAAAAGAAGTTCGAGCGGATGGAAATCATCACGTCAACGTCGCCGGTCTCAACAATCTTGCGGCGGACGACGGCCTCTTGATGCCCGGCGCTGGACGCCTGCGACGACATGACAAATCCGGCCCGGCCCTGCGGCCCCAGATAACTGTGAAAATACGAAATCCACAGGTAATTGCCGTTTGAGACTGTGAGCTTTGCTTTGCTACCGTCGGTGTTCTTCGCCTTGCCGCTGCCCGTGGTCGTGCCGGGCAAACCAAACGGCAGCCGCTGGTCGGTTTTGACCTTGTCCGCATCCACCAGATCCACATTGAACGGCGGATTGGCCATGACAAAATCGCAGTTGCCCCACAGCGCCTTTCCGTCCTTCAGCCGGTGAACATCGTCATAGAACGTGTTCGCCTCGCGAATGTCGCCTTCCAGACCGTGGACCGCCAGATTCATCTTCGCCAGCCGGATCGTCGTGGCCGTCTTCTCCTGGCCAAAGAATGTAACCTTGTGGCTGGTGTCCGCGCCGCGCCGCTCAATAAAATGGCTCGACTGGACAAACATGCCGCCGGACCCGCACGCCGGATCCAAGATAACACCATGGTCCGGCTCGATGACGTTGACGATGGTCTGGACGATCGACGGCGGCGTGAAGAACTCGCCATTGTCCTGCGCGCCCTGCATCGCAAATTTCATCAGGAAGTATTCGTAGATGCGTCCGAACACGTCGCCGCTGGCCGTGCGCAGAACTTCGCTGTCGAAGATGCGCAGCAAATCTTCCAGCAGATCGTTTCCGAATTTCTCGTAGTCCTTGGGAAGCTGATTGAGCAACGGCTCGAAATCGCGCTCAATCGCATCCATCGCCGCGACGAGGGACGTGCCGAGGTTGGTGCCTTTCGGCAGCTTCAGCAGTTCGCCGTAACAGGCCTTCTTCGGCAGCATGAGCGCACGGCGCTTGAGGTAATCGGCCTTGATCGGCGCACGCTTTGCCATCTTGCCGGCGGCCTGGTCCGCGTCGATCTCGCGGCTGGCGGCGTCGAAGCGGTTGGTGGCGTGGCGCAGAAAGATGATGCCCAGCACGGGCATGCAATA
>JANXLS010000033.1 GCA_025355035.1 Planctomycetota bacterium
GAGCTATCGGACAAAACCCTCGTGCCAAGATGCGCCGCGCCGGGCAAGTGGGACGAGAAAGACGAGCACAGCGTATTTGGAGACTACGCGAAGCGAGTTTTTCGAAGTACCACGCCGCCCGCCGCAAGCAGATTGGCGCGAAGGTTTTGTCCGGTAGCTCTTAATCATCGTATTTTTGGGATTGCATTCGTGCGAAACACATGACACCATGCAATTCAACAGCACACGTTTACGAGGCAGAAATTAAGTGCGCAAGGAAACTATCAAAGCATTGTGCTGGGCCGCATTGAGCACGGCTTCGCTCGTCGCGCTGATCTTCATCGGATCACGCCGGCTTGAACGCTTTGACGCCGCGCTGGTCGCCTACACATTCGCAAGTTTGTTCGCTCTCTTCGGTGTCACTTATCGATACGCATTGTGGCTGCAACGTCCGCCGACCGCGATGTTCTGGCGGCGCGGCTGGCAGGTCTTTTTCATGCCGCGGCATTTCCTGCGCAACGTCCTGATCTGGTTCAAGCGTGTCATTGGCGAGTTCGCGCTTAACAACTTCATCTGGAAGCGCTCGCCTGAGCGCTGGTTGGCGCATGCGCTGATCATGTGGGGCTGTATTTTTGCCGGCGCCATCACCTTTCCGCTGGTATTCGGGTGGATTGAATTCGAGACTCTGCCCGACAAACTGGGCTGGTATCAGGTGTACGTTTTCGGTTTTCCCACAACTTCGTTCGATCACAATTCATGGTTTGCATTTCTTATATTCCATGGACTGGTTTGGTGTGCGCTGCTGGTGATTCCGGGCGTGATGATTGCCATGCGCCGCCGCCTGCGGGATGAAGGCGCGATCTCCACACAGCTGTTCTCGGAGGACTTTTTACCGTTGATACTGCTCTTCGCGATCAGCATCACGGGATTGCTTCTGACGGTCAGCTACATCTGGCTGCGCGGATATGGCTATGAATTTCTCGCTCTTGTTCATGCCGTGACCGTGATTGTCACGCTGCTGTGGATGCCGTTTGGAAAGTTCTTTCACATCTTTCAGCGCCCGGCGCAGATTGGCGTAGCGTTTTACAAGGACGTCGGCGAACGCGAAGAGAAAGAACCGTGCCGACGTTGCGGACATGGATTTGCCTCGAAGATGCATGTCCGCGATTTGATCCAGGTCGAAAAAGAACTCGGCTACAACTACGAAATTCAAAACAATCCCGCCGTTCAACACTACCAGCAAATATGCCCGCGCTGCCGCCGCACGATGTTGGCTCTGGCGCAGGGGCGCGTCAAGGATGGCAGCGCAAAAGTGCCGCAGGCCCTGCCGCAGCCAATGCCCCGCTACGCCAATCCCGGTGCGGGCGAAGGTCCGTTGGGCAACGAAGACGCGTGCAACATACACATCTGAAAAAGGGCGGGCTTGAATGGCAACAATGGCAGCAACTGAGGAAGCGATATGCGACGCATTCGGTCCGCATCTCTCCAAGGCCGTGGGCATGCGTCTGGATGCCGGCGCAGTAGCGGATAAGGCGGTCAACACACATTGTTGTTTCTGTGGGCAACAGTGCGGCATCACGCTGCTCGCGAAAAATAATGAAATCATTGGATTTGAGCCATGGATGGAGTTCCCGTTTAATCAAGGCAAACTGTGTCCGAAAGGCATCAAGCGTTATCTGCAAGGCTCCCATCCCGACCGCCTGACGAGCGCGCAGGAACGCGACGCGTCGGGCGCGGGCGGCTTCAAGCCCATCGGATACGAGGCGGCAATTGCGCGCGTGTCGTCCGAAATTGAGCGCATCCAAAAACAGTACGGGCCGCAAGCGTTCGGCGTGTTGAGCGGCGCGAGTCTGACTACTGAAAAAACGTACCTCATGGGCAAGTTCGCGCGTGTGTGTTTGAAGACACCGTACATTGATTACAACGGTCGGCTCTGCATGGTCAGTGCGGGCGCAGCGAATAAAAAATCGTTCGGCATAGACCGCGCGGCCAATCCCTGGAGCGACATACTTAAAGCAGATGTGATCTGGATCAGCGGTGCGAACGTTGCGGAATGCGCGCCGATCACAACCGATTACGTCTGGCAGGCGCGCGAACGCGGCGCGAAAGTAATCGTCGTCGATCCACGCCTGACACCGATCGCGCGGACATGCGATTTGTTTCTGCCGGTCAAGCCTGGGCGCGACGTGGCGCTCTTCAACGGCATTCTCAATCTGATGATCGAAAACGATTGGATCGACCGAGAGTTCATCGCGAACCACACCACTGGATTTGACGAACTCACGCAAGCCATTAAGGAATGGACGCCTGAGAAAACGGCGCGCATCACCGGCATCGCGGAGAAATCCATCCGCCAGGCGGCTGAATGGTGGGGCACCGCGAAGAACAGTTTTCTGATGCACGCGCGCGGCATCGAACACCATTCGCACGGCGTGATGAATTGCCTCGGCGCGATCAACAT
>JANXLS010000052.1 GCA_025355035.1 Planctomycetota bacterium
GCCCATGCAAATGGATGTACCCCGCGTTTCGCACTTTTCGCATCATTTTACCAGCGCACGAATTTGCATTTCAATGCGCGCATCATAACATATCCGCATGAGTTCCGAAACGTTAACCCAATCCGGCCGCGAGGCAGTCACGAGGGCGCGCCGCGTCATTGTCAAAGTCGGCACCGCGCTCCTGACCGGCAACACCGCGCGCGTCAACCAGCGCTTCATAAAGCGCCTGTGCAACTCCGTCGGCGAACTGTGGAAACAGGGCCGGGAAACCGCCATCGTCACGTCGGGCGCCATCGGTGCCGGGTGTGGCGTTTTAGGCTATAAAGAGCGCCCCAAATCGCTTTCCGAACGCCAGGCCTGTGCCGCGGCCGGGCAGGTCGAATTGATGAAATTCTATTCCAACGCATTCGCGCATTTGAAACCGCAGCGCGCGGTGGGACAGTTGCTCTTGACCCGCGACACGCTTACCACTCGCCGCCGTTATTTGAACGCGCGCAACACCATGATGACCTTGTTGGGACGCGGCGCGGTTCCGATTATCAATGAGAACGACACCGTCAGCGTCGAAGAAATTCGCTTCGGCGACAATGACAATCTATCCGCATTGGTCGCGGGAATCGCCGAAGCTGATCTGCTCGTGATCCTCACCGATGTTAAAGGTTTAATGGATTCCGATCCGCGCTCGAATCCAAACGCAAAGCTGATCTCAACCGTTGAACGCATGACGCCGGAAATCGAAGCGATGGCGACGCCCTCGCCCGGAACCTCGCTCGGAACCGGCGGCATGGTCAGTAAACTTCAATCCGCGCGCGTGGCAATGGCGTCCGGGTTTGGACTGGTCCTGGTCGCGGGACACGATCCGGAAATCCTGCTCGATGTGGCCGCAGGGAAGCCCGTCGGCACGTACTTTGTTCCAAAGGCCGAGCGCATCGGCGCGCGCAAACATTGGCTCGCGTTCACTGCATTGCCCAAAGGCGCGATCGCGGTCGATCCCGGCGCGCGCGACGCCTTGACCGGCAGCGGAAAAAGCTTGCTGCCAAGCGGAATCATCGATGTGCTGGGCCAATTCAAAGCCAACGATCTGGTCTCGCTCGTTTGTGAAGGTCGAGAATTTGCGCGCGGTCTGGCAAACTTTTCAAGCACCGAAACCAGCGCAGTTCGCGGCAAGAAGACAGCCCAACTCAAAGCCATCCTTGGCGCAACCACCACGAACGAAGCTGTCCACCGCGACAATCTTGTGCTGTTCTAAAAATCTTTTTTTTCACGCACAGTTGCTGGGTCGCCCAGCCCGGTGAGCTTGGCGACCTTCGCAAAGGAAACTGAATGAAGTTCTTTGCGTCTTTGCGGTCCTTCGCGCCTTTACGTGAAAAAAAGATCGCGCCCCATTTTCCATCTGGACACCCGCGCAAAAACACGCACAATAATTATTTCAAGCGAGCACATATTGCCTTGGTGTAGGCGATAAGAGAGCTATTATCGATAAAGCGGCGAGAGAGAGCGGAAAATGGTAGCGGTTCATCATCAGACATTCAGCGTCAGCTTCAAATACGATGTGGTCTTCACGCGCAATTTGTTTGCGTCCGGAAACAACGACTTCGTCAATATTCTTCCCAAGACCGCAACACCGGCACGCATGGCATTTTTCATCGATTCCGGCGTTCAAGACAAATGGCCGGACCTCGCTGAAAAGATCGTAACGTGGGCAAAAGAAAACAAAGAACGCGTCATCATGCCTGAACGCCCGATGACCGTGCCGGGCGGCGAAGAATCCAAAAACAATCTGATGTTCGTCCAACGCATCACGCACCAACTCCAGCGCATGCAGATCTGCCGCCATTCGTACTGCGTTGCAATCGGCGGCGGTGCGATGCTCGACGCCGTCGGTCTCGCTGCTGCGGTGTTTCATCGCGGCGTTCGCCTGATCCGCATCCCGACGACGGTGCTCTCTCAGGACGATTCCGCCATCGGCGTGAAGAATTCGGTGAACCTGGATGGAGTGAAAAACCTGATCGGGTCGTTCGCGCCGCCGTACGCCGTGTTGAACGATTCGATGTTCCTGACGACGCTGGACGATCGCGATTGGTACGGCGGGATTTCGGAAGCGTTTAAAGTCGCCATCATCAAAGACGCTGCGTTTTTCGATGAGCTTGAACGCCTCGCTGACAAGTTGCGCGATCACAATCTGGACGCAATGGAAGTTGTCGTGAAGCGCTGCGCCGAATTGCATCTCGATCACATCGCGACAGCTGGCGACGCGTTTGAAATGGGCTCAGCCCGGCCTCTGGACTTCGGACATTGGGCTGCGCACAAACTCGAATCGATGACAAACTTTGAATTGCGCCACGGCGAAGCCGTCGCGATCGGCATCGCGCTGGACGTGTATATCGCCGCTCGCCTGGGCTTCATTACGGAAGCCGTACGAGACCGCATTTGCAGCGTCATGCGACGCTGCGGCATGAAACTCTGGTCCCCCGCGTTGGAAAAACGCAGCGGCTCCGGCTCGTACATGGTCCTCAACGGCATCGAAGAATTCCGCCAGCATCTCGGTGGAAAATTGACGCTGACCATGCCGGATGGAATGGGCAAAAAAACCGAGATTCACACCCTCGCACCAGAGATCGTCGCCGACGGAATCGTGTGGTTGGGCGAGTCACGAACGCTCGCCGCAACCGCGCGCTGATTATTGACGTGCGCGGCGCCGTTCCCCACTGTTGGGGAGAGGGGCGACGCATGTACTCATGCGCGGGGTGAGGGGAAAGCGTGCGGCTTGGGTTGTGCTCAGGTCTTCAAAACAAATCCCGCGCGCGATAGTTCTTTCGTATCGAGACCGTTTTCGCTTTTCGCTCAGCAACCAATCCGTTCGGTAAATCAATCGATTTCGGCCCGCTCTCCGTGTTGAA
>JANXLS010000137.1 GCA_025355035.1 Planctomycetota bacterium
ATCAACAATTCGGCAGTGGACTGGATGGATATTCCGCGCGGGATGGTCAAAGCGGCAGCGGTTGGAGCGATCATCACAATCATCGCCTGTCGCCAAGGGCTTAGCGCTGAAGGCGGAGCGCTCGGAGTCGGTCGCGCGACGACGACGGCTGTCGTTCATTCCATCGTCTGGATCATCGCCGCAAACCTGTGCTTTTCGATTCTGTTCCACTATACATTGGCGGGAAATTAGGCGATAAATAGATTTCGTTTCGTGTAGCCCAGCGCATCAAAACCGTTGAAACAATGTTCGCATTTCATCAACCCGAGAAGGAGAAAACAATGTCCGTTCTAGCCCACGCAAACCACCCCGAAATGTTCGTCGCCGGCGTCGTCGTTGGAATCCTGATCGCCGTCGCTCAAATGGCCATGGCCCGAGCGAAGAAGTAGTTCAAAGCTCAGCGTTGAGTGCAGTGCGTGCCAGGGGATTAAATGGGTGCATTCAGTTCCCTGGCACACGCTAATGCCTTCGCTTTTCCAAACACACATGTCCTACGCCGTCAGAGGTCAATGAATGTCCGCAGCCGTTACGCCCAACGATTCCACTCCCGCCGCACCGGTGATCGAAGTCACCGATGTCGCCAAAACGTTCGACGGCCGCAACGTCCTCGACGGCGTCAGTCTCACCGTCCGGCGCGGTGAGACGCTGGTGATCATGGGGGCGTCCGGTTGCGGAAAAAGTACGCTTTTGCGGTGCCTTATCGGCGCGCATCCTGTGGATTCCGGCAGTGTCAAGCTATTCGGAAAAGACATCGCGACACTGCGCCAGCGCGAGTTGGATGGCGTCCGCAAACGCTACGGAATTCTCTTTCAATCGGGTGCACTTTTCAGCTCGATGACCGTCGGCGAAAATGTCGCCCTGCCCTTAAAAGAGCATACTAAGCTCGGCAACGACATGATCGACTTGATGGTTAAAGTCAAGCTCGAACTCGTCGGACTGCGCGAAGCGGAAGATCGCCTGCCGTCCGAAATCTCAGGTGGGATGGCCAAGCGCGCCGGCCTTGCCCGAGCCATCGCGCTGGATCCTGAATTGCTTTTTTATGATGAGCCCACGTCCGGCCTCGATCCGATCATGACCGGGATCATCGACAGCCTGATCACCGACTTGTCGCGGACCATGAACGTCACGTCGGTTGTTGTGACTCACGATCTTCAAAGTGCGTTTCGAGTCGCGGATCGGATGGTCGTGTTGAACAATGGTCGGATCGTTCTACAAGGGTTGCCGAACGAAATCCGTGCCAGCCAGGACCCATTTGTTCGCCGCTTTATACACGGTCCGACCGAATCCAGAACGGTCATGCTCCCGCGCAGCAGTATCGACCGCAGTACCACGGGTTCCGGTTTCATTCCGCCGGTAACCGGTGCCGCATTGGTCTCGTCGGGAATTCGTCGGGCGGTCAATTCCAGCGCGACGGTGCCGACGCTCCACAGCGCAATGTCAGCCCCCCCACCCTTGCCTGTCGTCCCGGCACAACCAGAACCGTCCTCGCCCGTTGCGGTCGTCGTTCAGCCCCACGTTGCGGCCACGGAGGGCCCGCTCTTGGAAAGCGCTGCAGAAACTCCCGTCGCGATGCAGTCCAAGCGCGTGGCAAAATCCGAGATGGTCTTCATGCGACGGAGCGACGCACCGTCTACACCGTCGGAAATCATCGCGCCGAAAGCTGTTGTCGACGGAGTCCCGTTGGTCGCTGTCGAATTGCCTTTGCCCGAATCACCCGACGCTTCAAAGGGACAAGCATAACCATGGCGTCGCGCAGAACCAAACGACGCGGGTCGAACGCGATTCTCTATGCCGGCCTGTTCCTGGCCTTCAGCTTTGCACTGCTGACCGGTCTCTATTTTGTCTTTGGAAAACTCGGCAAGACGTGGCGCGGCGTGGCGGAGATAAAAGTTCTTTTTGCCAAAGCCCGCTCGCTCAAACCCGGCGCCCCCGTTTTGTATGACGGCATGGAAGTGGGCCGCGTCAAAGATGTCTCCATTCTTCATGTTGGGACCGGGCTGTTGAACGCCATGCCGCCGATCACCAAGCGTGACCTGCACAATTTGCCGATCTCCGAGCGTGATCGTGAAACATTCGCGCGGATGAACGACTCCGAGGTCGACGCCGCGGTTAAATCCAGCATCAACGGACGGATGATGGTCCTGGCCGTTTTTGATGTACTGATCGATCGCGACGAAAAACGGCTCCACGATGACGACGCTTACTTCATCGCCACTAGCAAGATGGGAGATAGCCGCGTTGAAATCGTCACCGGCAAAGGCAAACCGATCGCGCCCAAGCCCGGCATGGTTGTCCTTGGCGTCGATGCCGATCTGATCTCAGACATCGGCAAGAATCTTGAGCAGATTGAAGACATCCTCTTTTCCATCGCCAACATCATCGGCGGCGATGTGGGCAAGGCTGCCGTCCAGGACCAACTCCGCAACTTCGAAGGCTTCACCGCCAACATCGAAAAGCAGACCGAATCGATGGTCCGTCGGGTTCCCGAAGTCTGGGACGAAATCGATCTCCGAATCGATCAGTCCGAGAAGAACATGAATGAGATTACGGACAAGATTCTCGCGATTTTTCCGAAAATTGACGCCGCCGTCGCCAAGGCTGGCGACGCCATCGAATCGATGCACGGTACGCTTGGAAAATCAGCCAATGATGCCGTCGAAATATTACATCGTTACCGACAACTCGCGAAAGACCAGGTCGCGCGCTGGAAATCACTTTCCGCCGAATACCACGACAAAACGCCCGCGCGGATGAAGGAACTCCGCAAGACAGCCGAAGCCGCGCTGGAAGCCGTCGCAAAACTCGACGAAGTCCTGACCCGCGTCGAACTCGAGTTGAAACTCAGCACCGAGCACGCACGCTCCAGCTTCAGCGCCCAATCCGACGACGCCATGAGCGTCCAGGAACTCGCGTGGAATTTCAAGAAATCGCCAGGCTATTTTTCGTCGAAGTACACGAAAGAACAACTCGCTCAACGCCATCAGGCATGGCGCTTCGACATGGCTCGCAAACAGTACATCGAACTGCGCCGGGAGCTCGCGGTAATCCAAGGCAACATGGGTGCCGCTGATCCGGCCGACCGCGAACGCGCTCGCAGCATCGAAGAAAAGCTCTCCGAATCGGACACATTCTTCAACGTAAACCGCACCGATTTCGTTCCGGGCGAAATGCCGAAAGTCATGATCGGCACACCCGTGGAGATCGAACCCGTCACCCCGCCGAAACCAACCAGGCCGCCGTCGTCCGACCCTATCAAGGAACTCCTCTGATATGGCCGACGAAAAGCGCTACGCCACGAAAGACGTTGTCGCAGGGGTTTTGCTTGTGCTCTGCATCATCGCCGTTTCGGTCGTCGTTGTGCAGCATGTCCGAGCCGGAAATTTCTGGAAGAAGCGTATGG
>JANXLS010000161.1 GCA_025355035.1 Planctomycetota bacterium
CAACTTTCTGCAAGACCGGCACCACCAATCCGCCCTCCTGATTCAACAGCGCGGCAAGCAAATGCACCGGTTCAAGCTGCGGGTGGCCGGAGCGTTCGGCGAGGCTCTGACCCGCTTGAATGGCTTCTTGACCTTTAATGGTGTAGCGATCGAGATTCATATGCGCTCCGAATAATGAGGCCCGGAAAATCCAATAATCCACAATGAGCTCCTAACAAGGCTCATACCACAGTCACCAAAATTTTCGAGTTTTTACAATCCGAAGATATTCAACAGCTAACACGTTCGACTCAAAAGCCGTTGTTGGCGATCGTGGCAAACTCTTCGCCGAAATGACACGTTGTCAGGCAATATACGAAGAGTTAGAATGCATGAGCGTCCAAGAAACACAGGCGGAGACTCGTAACGTGAACATCGAACACATTCTGCGCACGCTGAACAACCACAGCGTCGATTACGTTGTCCTCGGCGGCAGCGCGTTGCCGAGCCCCGCTACCTGCGATGTGAACATTCTGATCGACGACACGTGGGCCAATCGCATCGAGCTCAATTTCGCTTTGCATGATCTCTTCTGTGACTGCAGCGAAGATGCGACAAAACCCAAACCGGTGCCGGATAGCCCGGATTGGATGGAGAACGCTGTCGTCCACTTTTTAAAATCGCCGCACGGATCCATCGCCATTTTCTGCGCGTTGGACGGACTCGCAGAAGGTTTCGCCGAGGCTAAATCCCACGCTGAAATTCAAGCCATGCAAGATGGCGAACCGTATTATAAACTCGATGCCATTTAAGTGAATCACCCCCGGGAATGGATCTTACGAATGTTGAAATCGATCGTTGCGTTGTTGGCTCTCCTGTCTGTCGCCGTCTGTTTTTCTGCCGACCAAACCAAACCCATCGACACCGCGAACATGGACACGTCGGTCAAGCCCGGCGAGGATTTTTATCGCTACGCCAATGGAAAGTGGCTGGCTGATAACACGATCCCCGCGGACGAAAGTGCCTGGGGTAGCTTCTACGAAGTCATGGATCGCAGCCGACGCGTCCTGCGCGAAATCATTGAAGGTGCCGCGAAACTAAGCGACGCACCCAAAGGCAGCCCGACGCAGTTGGTTGGCGATTTCTACACCAGCTTCATGAACGAAGCGCAGACCGAAAAGGACGGTGCACACCCGCTCGACGATGAAATGAAGCGCATCGCAGCGATCAATACGCTCGATGACCTCCAAGACGCTTTTGCGCATTTCCAAACAATCGACATCAACGTGCCGTTCGGACTTGGAACCGGGCAGGACGCCAAAAACAGCACCGAAATCATCGTCGAATTGGAACAGAGTGGACTGGGAATGCCTGACCGCGACTATTACACGCTGACCGACGAACCTTCCCGCAAACTCCGCGAACAATACATCGCCCACGTCACCAAAATGTTTGGTCTCCTCGGCGACGATGCCGCATCCGCCGCGAAGCAAGCCGCCGGCGTGATGGCCATCGAAACCGAGCTCGCCACCGCATCGTATACCCGCGTCCAACGCCGCGATCCGGAAGCTAATTACCACAAGTTGACGCTCGAAGCATTGGCCGCGTTGACGCCGAATTTGTCGTGGCCGCGCCTCTACCAAGGAATGGGCATCGCCGACAAACGGGACGTCAACGTTGCCCAACCCGACTTTTTAAAGAAAGTCGACGCGCTGACCCGATCGGTCTCGATTGCTGATTGGAAAACCTACCTGCGCTGGCATCTCATTAATTCAAACGCCAGCCTTCTCAGCAGCGCATTCGTGAATGAAAACTTCGACTTCAATGAAAAGACGCTTACCGGCGCCGCTGAACAAAAGCCCCGCTGGAAGCGCGGCATCCGACTTGTCGATCACAGCCTCCCCGACGCGGTCGGCCAGCTCTACGTCGTCAAGAATTTCAGCCCCGAAGCCAAGGCGAAAGCTGTGAAACTCGTCGAAAACCTGCGCGCTGAATTGCGCGAACGCATCGACAAACTTGATTGGATGAGCGCCGTCACCAAGGCCCAAGCCCATCGCAAACTCAACGCCTTCGCAGTCAAAATCGGCTACCCCGACAAGTGGCGCGACTACTCCGCACTGACGATCGATCGCGGTCCGGCCGTGCTCAATTACATGCGCGTCCAGCAGTTTGAATTCCGCCGCCAAATCGCCAAGCTCGGCAAGCCCGTGGATCGCACCGAATGGCACATGAGCGCGCCGACCGTCAACGCTTACTACAGCCAGAACATGAACGAAATCGTTTTTCCAGCCGGCATCCTGCAGCCGCCGTTCTTCGACGCCAACGCCGACGACGCGGTTAACTATGGCGGCATCGGAGCCGTGATCGGTCACGAAATGGGACACGGATTCGATGACAAAGGCCGCAAGTCCGACGCCGACGGCAACCTCAAGGATTGGTGGACCGAAGCCGACGAAAAAGCGTACAACGCGCGCGCGGAGGTCGTCCAAAAGCAGTTCGACGCTTACGTCGCAATCGACGACCTTCATGTCAACGGAGCGTTGACGCTGGGGGAAAATCTGGCCGACCTCGGTGGCGTGACACTTGCCTATGGCGCGTTGCAAAAAGCGCTCGCAGGCAAGCCCCGCACTCTGATCGATGGCTTCACCCCTGAGCAGCGATTCTTCCTATCGTTCGCGCAAATCTGGCGCACGAATTCGCGCCCGCAATTGGCCAAGATGCGCCTGCGTGTCGATCCCCATTCGCCCGGTCGCTTCCGCTGCAACGGGCCGCTGTCAAATCTCGTTGAATTTATGAAAGCCTTCGACATCAAAGACGGCGAGCCGATGATGCGCAAGCCTGACGAACGCGTTCGTATTTGGTAACACGAATTCGCGTAAAAGTTGTTGGGTTGCGGCCGCAAAAAAGTGTCTCTTTAATAACTGATTGAAGATTCTCCATCTTCTCCTTCATCACTTTGAGACTCCGGTATGCGACTCCCCTCCATTTTTCTTTTCGCGCTGAGCGCCCTGACCGCCGTAGCGTTCAGTGCCGACGACGCAGCGCCCGGATGCACGTCTTGCGGGATGGCCATGACCGTCCGGCGCAAGACAAATGCGAACCAGACCATTCAAGTATCCGAAGTCGAAAACTCGTTTCTCCTGCCTAACATCACGATTCAAGCCGGCGATATTGTCACATGGACCAACAACGGCATGATTGCGCACACGACGACCAGCGACGACGGCCTCTGGGATTCCGGCTCAATGGATCCTGGCAAAACATTCTCGCACACATTTAAGTCGCCGGGAACTTACCCATATTCCTGTGTGTTCCACAAATTTAAGGGAATGAAAGGCAAAGTAACAGTCCTCCCGCCCGCGCCCGTCATTTCCAGTTCGCTCACCGTCGTGGGTGCCGCCGGGCTTCCGTTTCGCTACGACATCACCGGAACAAATTCGCCAGACACATTCACGGCTGATTCCCTTCCG
>JANXLS010000174.1 GCA_025355035.1 Planctomycetota bacterium
TCCGCCATCATTCCGCTCTTTTTGGGGATCGGCATGTCATAAAAAAGCCACGGCTTGACCAATTCGACCATGACCGCTTCTTCGACTTCCAGCAGCTTGACCTTCTTGTCTTTTTTCATCACATTGACATGATCTTTGAAGAACGCTTTATTGAAGACGTTTTGCGGATAAAGGCGTAGAAACGTTGCGGATTTTTCGCGTTCGAGACCGGCAATCGAATCCGGCATTTTTCCGCGCGAGACTTGCACTCCCATCACCACGCGCGCGTGGCCGATGGTCATCGCCAGCGCCGCTTCTTCCATCGCGCGGAGCGTCATCAACGGAGTGCTCAGCGACATCTTGCATTGCGCCACCATCTTGCCTTCACACTTCCCAACGATCTCGATCCGAAAGCGCGTCGTCTTGTTCGTCCCGCGCGCCTCGGCCCGAGGCATTCCCATCCCCCCGCGATCAGCAAGACTCTCCATCAATTGTTGGCGATCCGCTTTCGTTTCGATACCGAATGACCGTGCGAGAAAATCCAACGGGTCCCCAAACTGGCTGAAAACGCCGCTCAAAATGAACGCGGCGGAGACATGTGGTTTTTCAGGAGAGAAAGGCATTCGTACTCGATTCTAAAAAGCATGAGTCATTTGGTATTTGTCATTTCGTGACCGTTCAGTCCCTTCCATTTTTCTCTCGCAAAGACGCAAAGGCGCAAAGAACGGCTAGAAAAGAACAAGAAATGAGATCAGGAAAAAGCAGGACATATGTCTCGACAAACTCTCGAGATCTTGACCTTTTATTGCCATTCCTCTTCTTTTCTTTGCGCCTTTGCGTCTTTGCGGGAGCTCCTTCGAAGGAGACTGAACGGTTGCGTCATTTCAAGAAAACACTCGCGCATACGAATGCCTTTTTTGAATGACAAATCACAAATGACAATTGGCCGATCCTACTCAGCATCTACTTCGTCAGCCACTTCAACCGGCGCTTCCTCGGCCGGAGCCTCCACATGGGCTTCCATCTGCGCTTCGTCGACCGGAGCCGGC
>JANXLS010000176.1 GCA_025355035.1 Planctomycetota bacterium
TGAAAATCGGGCGTCAACAGCGCCTCGGCACGCTGCTGCGGAGTACTGGCTCATGTTGACGTGGTCGTTGGGATGGACGGGCTTCTTCGAGCCGCGTTCGCCGCCGAGGATTTCGATCGCGCGATTCGAGATGACTTCATTCGCGTTCATGTTCGTCGAGGTCGCCGAACCGGTCTGGAAGACATCGACGGGAAATTGTCCCGTGAGTTTGCCGGTGGCGACTTCGTCCGCGGCTTTGATGATGGCCGTGGCAATGTTTTCGGCGAGCGTGCCCTGCTCGAGATTGGTCTGCGCCCACGCCTTTTTAATGATGGCGAGCGCTCGGACGAATCGCGCGGGCATCGGTGCGCCGCTGATCGGAAAGTTTTCAATCGCGCGCTGCGTTTGCGCGCCCCAATACGCATCGGCGGCTACTTTGACCGGCCCCAGCGAATCCATTTCGGTCCGAAACGAAGACATGTCACTCCCATCCTATCTGATTCAAACATGGTATTGGACAAACTGGAAGACGCGCCGAATTATAGCGATGGAACGCGTCAAAGAAATTCTTTTTTGGGAATAAAACACACGGAGGGATGCACGGTGAAAAGGCACGAATCGCGCGGACAGTCCGTTCCCCCCTCGGCGTTGGATAAAAAAATCATCAGTAAGGCAGCAGCCGAATCACGAATTCAATAATCGGCTGATCGACGTACTGCATCACAAAGCTCCCCACAACGATCACCACCAAAAAACTCGCCTGCGAGCGAGCCAATTCATCCGTCTGCATCCGAAGCCCCAACGGTAACACCGTCCGGAAAATCCAGTATCCATCCAACGGCGGAATCGGAAGCATATTGAACGCCGCGATCACAAAGTTCAGCAGAATCGCCCACACGATTCCTATAAAAGAAACGGAACCCCGCTCCACTGCGCCCGGTATCCATAAAATCCCGATCATCACCGCCGCGCAGATCACGTTCGCGATCGGCCCCGCCACCGACACAATCGCCCGGTCCCGCAACGGATGTTTAAATTTGCTGGGATTGATTGGCGTCGTCGCCAGAATCATAAACCCGTGATTCGTCAGATACATCACCACCGGCAAAACGACCGCCGTCAGCACCGGTTGCAGATGCGGAATCGGATTCAGCGTCAACCGTCCATTGCGCCCCGGCGTCGGGTCCCCCAACCACGTCGCCGTCAACGCGTGCGCAAACTCGTGAAACGCAGTGCTCAAAAGCACCAGCACGATCGTCAATACATCGGCCAGAAATTTCGGACTCGTAGTGATCACCCTCCGCCAAGAATTACGCTGCACTCTAATCGTCTTCGCAAACAACGGCAAGCAACGAGCCGTCTTGCCAGAGGAGTCGGCCGAGGAACATGTGAAATTTTTACTCACGGTCCAGACGCAGACCGGTTGTATCAAAGCCGTTTCACAAGTTGCACATGTGCATGCTTGCCACCTGTACTCAACACCCTTATAGATTGTAGTTTTCTCTCATCGTTCCCAAACTTGCACGAAAGGCATCCTCCCCTTTTTATCACCATTTCACGATTCAATCCGTTCCATAAATTGCACATATGTGCAAAATGTGATAATTTCGATATATTTATCCGGCCATTTTTAAAAATTTTCTCGCGTTTATTTCGCGTCAATTCGCGTTATTCGATGTTAAAGCCGTTAAACCCCTTCTTCCCCCCTCCGTGCCTCTTTACATACAACGGATGAATTTGCGACTTTTTACACAGGTGTGTCCAATGGCTGCGAAATGACTACAAGTCCCGCATTCCAACCCTTCGATACTCCAAAGTTTCAATTCCCCCGTTTGATTTTCCCCGCCGCCCCGCTACACTTTTATGTCTTAAAGAATCTAAGAATCCAACGTCGTCGCCGGTTTTTGTATACAGTGTAAGGAGTCTCATTCAGTGCAGCTTCAAGCCAACAAATATCGCACACACACCTGCGGACAACTCCGCGAATCCGACGCCGGCTCCACCGCCGTCCTCTCCGGCTGGGTCCAGACTAACCGCGACATGGGCGGAGTGATCTTCCTCGATCTCCGCGACAAGCACGGCGTCACCCAGATCGTCTTCGATCCGCAGGACAAAGCCCTCCTCGAAGAAGCCGGCAAGCTCCGCGGCGAATGGGTCATCCGCGTCGAAGGACTCGTGCGGATCCGCCCCGAAGGCACTCGCAACGAAAAACTTCCCACCGGCACCGTCGAAGTCGCCGCAGCAAAACTCACTGTCCTCAACAAAGCCAAGACCCCGCCGATCGAAATCCGCGACGACCTCAAGGCCAACGACGACATCCGCCTCGAATACCGCTACCTCGATCTGCGCCGCAACGTCATGCAGCAATTAATGATCATGCGCAGCAAGTCCAACCAGATCGCGCGCAGCACCCTCTGCGACCTCGGCTTCACCGAAATTGAAACGCCCTTCCTCGTCAAATACACCCCCGGCGGCGCGCGCAATTTCCTCGTCCCGTCGCGCCTGAACAAAGGCAAGTTCTACGCCCTCGCCGAAAGTCCGCAGCTCTTCAAGCAACTCTTGATGGTCGCCGGAACGGACCGCTACTTTCAGCTCGTCCGCTGCTTCCGCGACGAAGATTTGCGCATCGATCGCCAGCCCGAATTCACGCAGCTCGACATTGAAATGTCCTTCGTCGAACAGGACGATATCTTTAACGTCGTCGAAAAAGTCATCGCGAAAATGCTCAAGGAATTGAAAGGCATCGACATTCAATTGCCGCTCAAGCGCATGCCCTTCGACGAATCGATGCGCCGTTATGGCAACGACAAGCCCGACACCCGCTTCGGTCTCGAACACATTGACCTCACCGATCTCGTCAAGCAGCATGATGGCGGC
>JANXLS010000221.1 GCA_025355035.1 Planctomycetota bacterium
GAGCTACATCGGAATTCTACCGTCAAAATTTAAGACCTTATCGACGCTTTTGACTTCATCTGCAGTTAACTCAACAAATTTTGTGCCATCTTGCTTCAATTCGTGTCAACCGCCACCGTTTCGCACGGGTTGGATCGTTAATATAAATTATCCCAGTGGCAACATTCCTTACATTTTCAGCAAGGCCACCATACAATATGAGATCCAAGCCCATTTCTACGAGATCATTTACGCATTCTCGCACGCGGAACGAACGTGGTTCTGTATTTCAAATCCACAGGGAACGATGTCGGCACGCAGCCACTTGC
This sequence comes from Planctomycetota bacterium, assembly GCA_025355035.1. Lineage (GTDB taxonomy): Bacteria > Planctomycetota > SZUA-567 > H5-PLA8 > H5-PLA8 > JANXLS01. Next base: position 309 of record JANXLS010000221.1, read on the forward strand.
GAAAAGTTCAAAATTTTACGTTACGTTCCCAGCTCTCGGAAAACAAATCAAATTCCAATAAAAACTTGCCATTAAAATTTTTACATCCTGTAATTCACCGACGCTTCCATTACATTTCATCCGTTCAACGCGCATTGGAATACATTCGTGCAGGCGATATTTATCAGGTCAATTTAGCACAATACTTTGACGTTTCCTGGAACAAGTCTGCTTCTGAATTGTACTTGCGCATGCGTAAAAACAGCCCTGCAGCCTATGGCGTATTTTTGGGCTCAGCCTTGACTCGCGATCAACGCGCAATTTGCAGCATTTCGCCCGAATTATTTCTGAAGACTCGCGCCGGATCGGTCACCACTCGCCCCATTAAAGGGACGCGTCCGCGCGGGACGGATGCACGTTCTGATGATGCTGCACGAAACGAACTGGCTCAGAGCGAAAAGGAACGCGCCGAGTTAAACATGATCGTGGATCTCGAACGCAACGACCTCGGACGCGTTTGCTCATACGGAACCGTGAAGGTCGATTCGAGCGGCGAGATCGAAACGCTGCCGACATTGCTGCATCGAACGGCAACCGTTTCCGGCCGTCTGCTTCCCCACACAAGCGTGGGCGAATTGCTCGCCGCTACCTTTCCAGGCGGATCGATCACGGGCGCACCAAAGCTCCGGGCAATGCAGATCATCGCTGAATTGGAATCCGTTCCCCGCGGACCGTATTGCGGAGCGATCGGCTGGATCGGAACCAATGGAGACCTCGAACTCAACATCGCCATCCGCACCGCCATCTGCGACGAAGCGCGTGGAACCGCGCGCTACTTCGCCGGCTCCGGCATCGTCGCCGATTCCGATCCGGAAAAAGAGTTCGACGAAACACTGCTCAAATCAGCTGCCTTCTTCCGCTCGGTCGAAGCCTGTTAATTGTGGTGCAGGCGTCCCGACTGCCTCTTATATGCAGGCTTAAAGCCTGCACTACAAATGCGCGTTTCGCTTGACTCCGCTCCTTTTTTACCGACGATTCAACGCCATGAGTTCACAACCAAGCCCAGAAACGCTCTATTCGATCAACGGCAAAATAGTTCCCGAATCCGAAGCGTTCGTTCCCGTCACGGACCGCGGATTCCTTTACGGCGATGGCCTTTTCGAAACGCTGCACGCTTACGGCCCGACGCTGTTCCGCGCCGAAGCGCATTTCGAACGGCTTCTGAACGGTGCGCGCTCGTTGCATTTCAATCCGCCCCCCGACATGGCGATATTGAAAACGTGGCTCCGCGCCGCAATCGCCGCAGCCGCCTTTCCGGAAGCAAACGTTCGCATGACCGTAACGCGCGGTGCCGGCCCGCGCGGCCCGTCGATCACGGGACCGTTCACTCTCAATGTCATCATCACCGTCACCCGCCACGTTCGACCGCCGGATTCGATTTTGCTTGAAGGCGTTAGCGCGGTGGTGGCAACGATTCGCCGCCAGGAATCCGCTGCAACGTCGATGCTGAAAACGTTGAATTACATCGAACAGGTCCTGGCCAAACGCGAAGCCGATCTCGCCCACGCCAGCGAAGCGCTGCTGCTCAACAACGCCGGCCTGTTATGCGAAGGTTCCGCGTCCAACATTTCGCTGATCCGCGACGGAAAATTGACAATCCCCGATCCCAAACTCAGCGGCGCGCTTCCCGGCATCGCGCAGCTGACCGCCGTTGATGCGGCTCGAAATCTCGGCATCGAAACAGTCTACTCGTGTCTCAGCCCGTGGGATCCCGGCATGGCGGAAGAAGCGTTCTTGACGGGATCCATGCGCGAAATTTCGCCTCTCGTCCGCATCGACGACAGACCCGCCGGCGGCGGAAAGCCCGGCCCCATCACCCTGAAGATCGTCGCTGAATTCAGGCGCATCGTCGAACGCGAATGCCCACCCTTTGTGTTTCCAAAATAGCGCCGGGACTCAATATCTACGCCTCGCGTCCCAACGTTTTAAACACCATCCGCTCCATGATCGCGCGAGGATCCGCTCCGCCCCGGCGCAGATCGAGGTAGCACGTGAACAGCGCTTCAACTGCGTTGCGCAGCGTCGCGCCAGTATGCCGTCGCAGTGAACGCCGTACATCCTCCGCGCGTTTTCCAAAGAGTTTCAATTCCCCGAACACCGTGAATTCGCTCTTGCCGCCTTCGATCGCTTCCCGAACGTCCTGCAATTGAGTGACTTTGTACGTCAACGCGCCCAGCACCACCATCACAATCGCACCTTCCTGCGTGATCGGCTTGCCCGGCTTTTTCGCATCGACAATGCCGCGATCAAAGAGCAGCCCCAGCGTCTCCAGCGCGCCGCGCGCATCGCCGTCCAATAATGCCGTTGCGAAATCAAACGCACTCGCCGTTCCGGTCGCCGAACACAATTCCAGAACGTCGTGCTCGGAGACTTCAATCAAAGTCAGTGTCGCGGGAACTGCTGCGGTCGGGTTGATCTGAGCCGGCTTGAAGGCGAGCGCCAGTTTGTTCAATTCTTCTTCAATCACACCCAGGCTTTTCGCGCTCCGGGCGACCAGCGCGACTAAAGCTCCGTGCGCCAGTTTCAGCCCCAGCGCTCGCGCGCGTTTGTCGACTTCCTGCTCCAACGCCGGCGAATCGCCGTACTCGCCGAGCAGCGAATTGCATTCGACGATCGCGTTTTGTGCGGACAGTTTCTTATAGAACCCCGTCGTCTTCAATTTTCCGAACGATGAACATTCGAACACCAGCGTAGCCGTGTCGGGAATCGACGCGAGATTTTCTTCGAACAGCCTGTAGTGAGCGCTTACCAGCAGATCTGCCGACCGGATGACAACGACTTTCGGATCGTCGTCGGCCGCGAACATCGAACGCGTGCAGACTTCGTCCAGCACCGTCGCAGGTGTCAACGCCTCAGCTTCGTTTTGATGTTGGGGCCCGTGCAGAACGACCCAACCGTCCGATTGGCCGTGCGCTCCGAAGGCCGCCTTGCGAATCGACGCCAGCGACTCCTCGCGAAGCGCCGATTCCGCCCCGGCGACCAACACCACGCGCGGCAACGTCTCCCGCGTCCATTCGGACGGTTTTGATGATGAAGTGGATGCTCGTTTAGCCATAATAAAAACGGTTCAAGGTTAAAAGTTCAAAGTTGACAGGAGTTCGATCGCTGCCCCTTCAAAACAATAAACCTTGAACCATGAACCTTCGACTTTGAACTTCGAACGTTAAACCGCTCTTTATTTCGCTTCAGGGATCTTAATCGAACACAGCGATTCCGCACCCGACATCACCGTCAATGTTCCGTACGATTTTTCCGGCTTCGGAAGCGTTGCTTTGACGACAGCGCGACCCCCTTCCGCCTCAAATTTGAAATCACCGACCGACTTGTCGCCATCTTTGATCGTAACGGACTTCCCTTTAAAGGAATCGTTGGAAACGATCACGATCTGCGCCTTGCCGTCGCCATCGTAATTCCCGGCGGCTGCGGCCACGACGGCTGGCGACGTTTTCGTATCCGAAAGTCGAATCGTATGCGTGTTGTTCGTGTCCGAATGAGCATCAGGCTTGGGATACCAAAGCGCCTGATAACGTTCATTTTCTTTGTCCGCGTCATTCGCGTACAACTGGAACGCCAATTCAACGCCGTCCTTCGCTTCGATTCCGAGATTCTTCCACGGCAACAAGGCTTCGATGACATACCCCTTGTCGTTAACGACACGGACCGCTTCGATCGTCAGCTTTTCTTTCTTCGCCGTGCCCTTGCGATAATCGCTGATGTTGCTGCGCAGTTCGTGCTTTTTCGGATCGCGTCCAGGCGCAACGACAACCTGGTAACTCTGATCCGAACCGCGTTTGGTCGCCACAAAGAACTCGATCGAATCACCCTGCCAGAGATCTTCAACTTTTTCAGCCGGTTCCAGCGCCACATCGTCGGCGACCGTGACCAAGACCAACAAGCCTTTTTCGTTCCAACCCAATTTAAAATTGACATTGAAATTGTCCGGCGTCCGTGTCTTCCCCGCCACATCGCACAACGCGTCAACGCGGAATCCTTTGTCCCCCCAATCCTCGCCCTTTCCGTCGATCGTCATGTCGGATAATTTTGGAATATCGAAGCTGGGGGTGTCATCCGCCCCCTTTACTGCTGCCCCAATCATAAGCATCGGAATCACAAAAAAACCAACCGTTTTCAGACCCATAGCTCCCCCTGGATTGAAGATTAAAAAAAATTCTCTATTATTTAGTACACTTTTCGCGCCCCAAAAACAATAAAAAAAGGAAAGATGCGCGGTTGAACCCAAGATAACACGTTTTGTATCGATCAACGACCGAATAATTCTTCAAAAAGCGTTGCGCAGCGCGGCGAAAGAGTGTAGAAGTAATGTGTAATCGACTCGTTTAAACGACAAAATCTATCGCAAATTGGGGTTGGACGTACTCGGAATTTTAGGCCTAACATTAAAAGGGCGGGACTATGAAGACTTTCAAACTTTTCGGGGCGATGATTTTAGCGACTTTGACATTCGTCCTTTCGGCGGCAGATCCTGCATCGCAGCCTGTTCAGCCCATCGGCTATTTCGTCGAAACGGTGATGGATGCTGAATCCGCTGAATCCGACGAGCCCAAAGTCAACGCGACATTTACCCGCGACGGCGAGACCTTTAAAGCCGAAGCCGGCATGCCCGTCTTCCCCGGCGACATTGTAAATACGCCCGCAAACGGTGGCATTCTTGTCGCGTTCGTGAACAACAACTTGCTGCAACTTCGCGCCGATTCGCAGGCTACGATCCATGGCATCAGCGAACTCTCCGCGCCCGAAGCTCCGCAGGTTACCGTGAACTCCGGACGCGCCACGGCCACCATCCGAGTGGCTGGCGACAATGGGTTCAAGTTCAATATCGGCGAGACAAAATCGCCGATGGCGAAAGTTGCCGCGCCCAAGCCTGCAGTCGTTGAAATCATTGTAACCAATTTGAGCGGAGTCTATACCAGCAACGTCTTTGTGACTGCGGGATCAGCGACTTTAACGCCGCGCTCAGGGGGGGTCCCCGTTGATCTCTCGGCAAACAATCCGACTCAGGCGCTCTTGACGTTGAACACAAAAACCAATCCGCCTAGTGGGACCATCGTCCCATCCGCCTCCAACAAGGCCACGATTGCGGGATTGAAAATCGGTAATGCGTCCGACACTATCATTAAAGTCGGCAAGGGCGGAACCGCAAGCATCACCTCGAAGATTACCAATTCCGATGGTTCGATTTCTACCGGCAAAGTTTCGACGCTCAATGGCAACGTGACGAAAGATTCGTGGAAAACTGCAGGCCCTAACAAATTCAAGGAATCCTGGACCGAAGCGCCGGGCAAGATCAGTGTTTCACAAAGTTACATTTCCAACGGCGTTGCCGTTTCGTTCAAGGCAGCGTTGACAGGGGGCACAACGTCAAAAGCCTCCGTGAAGGTCGGAAAAAACTCTTATACGGGAAAAGCTACTTATGACCCTTTAACAGGAAACATCACATTCGTGTCGAGCAAAAGTCCCAAAGACGGTAGCACCGCTACCTTCACGTTTACTCAAAACACACCAAGCGGGCCCACGTTCTCTGCAATCGTCAAAGGCGGAACCGCGTCAGGCACGTTTACCACGGTGGCTGCAACAGGCGCGCCGTCTGCAAATACGCCGGACGGTCGAGCAGTTAATCAGAATCAGCCGCCGAAGAGCCAATAATCCTATTGATTTGGTCATGCGACGAACGCCAAAGTAGGAATATAGCGCGTCGGAACGTTGTTTTATTCTAACAATTCAGATTCAGTGTTGCTCAATTTTGAAGGAGATGGCCATGCTTAAATCGATTTTTTGCGGACTGGCTTTAACTGCATGTTTCAATATCCTTGCAGCTGCCAGTGACAAACCGATCAAGGCTGTCGGATTTTTTATCAGCACGGTCTCCGAATCAGACCAGGAATCCGTTACTGCTCGTGCAAAGTTCATTCGCGATGGTAAGGAGTTCGATGCCGTTGAAGGCCACGAAGTTTATCCCGGCGACGTCGTCATCACAGATGAAACCGGTGGAATTTCGATTGCCTTCCTTGACAGCAGCGCCGTTCGCTTGCATGAATCGACTGAATTCGTCATTCAGCCCGGCCTGAACGACCAACCCGCTTCCGTCCAACTCAGCTACGGACACGCATCGTTTGCGTCCTCTCCCACCGCTCGCCCTGAAGTGACGGATGCAAAAGACCCAAAAAGCATGTTGATCGTTGGAGATGGAATTACCAACCTCATCAATCTCGGTATCGGATCCCACAGTTCAATCTCGGCCAGTACGCTCGCTAAGTTCGATATCCTGATTACGCGCGACGCCAACGGAAATACATTCACTGCAACTGTCGCTGTTCTCAAAGGCACTGCAAAGTTGAATCCGGTCAATGCCAACGCAGTCGCCCTCGCGTTTGGCTCGCAAACTTTGATGACGATCACGAATCCAGTTACTGGTGTTACGAACTCACAGGTAACCCTCAATCAGGGCAATCTCACAAAAGATCAGATTGCTGCACTCGCCGCGAAGTCCGTTGCCGACACGACTGTTTCAGTCAGTTCCAATGGCACGGTGACCATCAACAGCGTGATCAAAAACTCAGACGGTTCTATTGCTATTGGAAAAGTAACTCAAGTAAATGGCGTTGTCACCAAAGATTCGTGGACCACGAAAGATTCCAATAACAAAACGATTGCCACGTGGAGCGAAAGTAAAACGAGTATTTCAATGTCACGCGTGGATGGGCCTTATACGCTGAAAACTACCGTCAAGAAGCCAGCCGACAGTGGAACGGGCACGTTCAAGGGACTCAACGGAGTTACATACAAGGGCGTAACCACGGTGAGTCCCAAAACGGGAACGATCACGTTTACGTCAACTCCAGCAAAAGACGGCAGCAAGGCGATCTACACGTTTGATCCCGGTCTCGGAAAAGATACCGTGACCATTATCAAAAAAGACGGAACCGCCACGCAGTCCACCGTTACGTATTTAAAGGGCAACGGAAACAGAACCACAACAACAGAAAACGGAACGTTCGCAAATGGTAGTTTCAATGGCGATCCGAATTCGCTGGTGATCGTGACCAAATATATCGGAACGTCGCCGACGGTTGGAATAACACCAGACGGTCACGTCATCGATCAAAACCAACCGCCAGTTACGCAATAATCGTACGTTTTTACTAAGAACCTATCCCAAAACTCGGCGCGTCCAGATGCGCCGCGCCGGGTTTTGGGATAGGTTCGAAATGACAGTCCGCAGGCCAAGCTTATGTTTGGCCTGTTTTTTTTCGGCGGCATGCGATTCCATGATTTCACTGAACGGCAAAATTGCGCTCGTTACGGGAGCGGGCATTCGGCTGGGCCGGGCCATCGCCGCAGCGCTTGCCAGTCGCGACTGCCGGATGATTCTGCACTGCAATTCATCCCGCCGCGGTGCTGACGAATTGGCGCGTGACATTCACCGCAAGGGAGGCGAAGCGGTCGTCATCCAAGCCGATTTATCTCAAAAAGGCGCTGCAAAAAATGTGGCGAGAGCGGCTCAAAAGGCTTTCGGCGGTGTTGATATTCTCGTTAACAACGCAGCTATTTTCTGGCCGACACCGCTGGATGATTTGAGCGAAAAACAACTCGATGCATTTTATGCGGTCAACTTGAAAGCGCCGTACATTCTCTGTTCCGAAATCGGACGACACATGAAACGCCGCGCTGAAAAATCAGGCCACTTGGCTGACGGCGGAGCTATCCTGAACATCGCCTGTCTCGCCGGACTTCGACCGTGGAAGACGCACATTCCCTATTCGATCAGCAAAGCTGGCGTTGTCTCGTTGACGCAGGGCCTCGCGAAATTGCTCGCGCCGGAAGTCCGGGTCAACGCCATCGCGCCCGGCACCGTGCTTCCGCCCGAAGACGCCAGCCCGGAATCGGTCTCCGCGCTCATCGAAAAAATTCCGCTTAAAAAAAGCGGTTCCCCCGACGATGTTGTTGAAGCCGCGATGTATTTGCTCTCAGCGCCGTTTGTCACCGGCCAGATTCTCGCCGTCGACGGCGGACGGATTCTTCAATAATTGAAGGTGCTGTTTACTTTTTTAAAAGGTTGGGTATACTGATCCAATTGTGAAGTTTAGCTCGCTACGTGGAACCCGTTTCGATTTAACGCATGCATCGTCGCGCCATCATCTCTGACGTTCACGGCAACCTGTCCGCTCTGGAAGCCGTCTTGGCCGACATTCAGTCGCAGAATGTCGACGACATTGTTTGTCTCGGCGATATTTGCGGATACGGCCCGCAGCCCATCGAATGCATCGACCGCGTCCGTGCCATCGTAAAATGGACGCTGCTGGGAAACCACGACGAAGCGATTTATCAGGAACCCCTCAACTTTAGCCGTAACGCCTACGACGCTATTGTCTGGCAACGAACCCTTCTTGATCCCGACAAACTGGCCGCAGCCGGAGCCGGTTCCGACGACATTGAGAAAGCCCGCGAGCGCTGGGAATGGCTCAAAAGCCTTGCCCCGTCGCGAACTGAAAAAAGTATCCGCTACGTCCACGCCTCACCGCGTGACCCGATTCACGAATATGTATTGAAAGAGGACTTCGACGCTTCGTGTGGCGGCCCGACTCAGATGGGCACCGAGATCATGGCCGATGTCGATTGGCTTTGCTTCTGCGGCCACTCGCATCGTCCCGGCGTGGTGGCGGAAGATTACAAATGGTTCCTGCCCTCGGAACTGAACAAGGGCACCTACGTCATCAAGAAGGGCTTCAAGACCATCGTCAACATCGGCTCGGTCGGCCAGCCCCGCGATGGCAACCCCGAATCCTGTTACGTCGTCTTCGAATACGAACCAATGGAGCATCCACCTGTCGCGACCGCGGTGAGTCCGCAGAAGCCCGGATCGGGCACGTTCATCCAGGTGAAGTCGGCCGTCGATGACGAAACGCGTTTCGGCAAGGAGCTCAACCAGGCCCGCGATACGGCGATGATGCGCTTGCCCAAAGTTCATTTCCGCCGCGTGACGTACGACGTCCCCGGTGCGCA
>JANXLS010000229.1 GCA_025355035.1 Planctomycetota bacterium
GATTGCAACATCAACGACGCGGCATTCGCCGAGAAGTGCGCGGCGTGTTTGCTGGAAAATATTCAAACAGCAATTCAAAGTTCAAAGTTCAAGGTTCAAAGTTAAGAGCTATCGGAGTCTTAGACATGGCAGAGTCACGCAAACACATTCTTGAACGCTTTCGCGCGAAGATCGCTGAAGGGCTTCCCATTATTGGCGGCGGAGCCGGGACGGGGATCAGTGCGAAGATGGAGGAGGCGGGCGGGATTGATTTGATTGTGATCTACAACTCTGGGCGCTTTCGGATGTCCGGCCACGGATCGATGGCGGGGATGATGCCTTATGGCGACGCGAACGCGATCATGATGGAGATGGCGCGCGAGGTTTTGCCGGTTGTGAAAAAGACTCCGGTGCTGGCGGGGGTGTGCGGTACCGATCCGATGCGGATCATGCCGCTGTTTTTGAAGAAGGTTCGCGACGAAGGGTTTTCAGGCGTTCAAAATTTTCCGACGGTCGGATTGATCGACGGGCTGTATCGCGAAAATCTTGAAGAGACGGGGATGGGGTACTATAAGGAGGTCGAGCTCGTTCGCCACGCGCACGAGATGGATCTGCTCACGACGCCGTACGTGTTCAATCCGAAAGATGCGATTGAAATGACGAACGCGGGAGCGGACATTCTTGTCGCGCACATGGGGCTGACGACCAACGGGTCGATCGGCGCGAAGACGGCGAAGACGCTGGAGCAGAGTGTCGAACTCATCCGCGCGATTGCGAAGGCGGCGCACGGGGTTCGTCCGGACGCGTTGGTGATCTGTCACGGCGGGCCGATCGCCGAGCCCCACGACGCGCGGTACGTGATGGAGAAGTTGCCTGAGATCGATGGTTTTTACGGGGCGAGTTCGATGGAGCGGTTGCCAACGGAACGCGCGATTACCGAACAGACGCGGGCGTTTACCGCGATTCAACGGACGAAATAAATCTTATTTTTACGGTTCTTCGCCATGCGAGGGGAGACGTCCCAGGAAACGGATCGTCGCTCCGGTGTTGTCGGCGAGCAACGTGATGAGGACTTCACGTCGTCGTCCGAGCGAGGAAATGATCGATTCTTTTTTGCGTTGCTTCGTTTTGAATGAAAAGACGCGGCGCAAATAATTCGAAAATGAACCGGCGAGTGCCGCGGGCAAGTAGCCGAGGGCTTCGAGATCGTCGGCGTGGCTGAGGACCAGGATGAAGCGCTCGCCCTCAGTGAAGGCTCGGAGCTCGGCGGGATAGGTTCGGAGCGGAAGGGCGAAGATCAGCGGAGCGAGCGATTCGATGACGTGGGATCGTTCCGCGTCCGTCAGTTCGCTCGCGAGAATAACGTTCAAGCGTTTGGGATCGGTGTTGAGCGCGCCAGTCAATCGCGTGAAAACTTTGTCAAAGCCATCATCGCCGAAACCCCAGGCGCGTTCCATGTCGCTCATCTGACGGCTCTGCGCGTACTCGGCAAGATAGCGTGCCAGCAGGTCGGGGCCGAGCTCGAGAGGGTGTTTCCGCGCACTCATACTTCCATTAATAAGCGGCATTGGTGCGAGTGCAATTGCATTGTTTGGTTCCCGCGAAATTCACTTGCAGCTGCGGCGCGGCGCTCATTGCTTCATGCGCCACGGCGAAAGGTCACTCCATTTCTTCAACGCGTCGGCGGTCCAGGCGGTGGTCTTGTCGGTGTGGCAGACGTTGCAAGCATTCGGGATTTTGAACGCGTCGGATTTTGCTGGGCCGACGAAACGGAACGTGTGGCTGCGGACGTTGATGTCGCCGAGGGTCTGCGCGATCTTCGGCATGTGGCAAGCGATGCATTCGCTGCCGGTGCTGCCGGCCTTGTGGTGCGTGTGCGCTTCGATCGACGGTGCGTGCGGACCACTGGGTGATGATGGGCCATGGCAATCGAGGCAGAGCGCTTGCGCGGGTTTGCGGAGCAGACCGTCGTGCTGGGTTCCGTGCGAATCGTGGCAGGTGTGACAGGCGACGCCGTGCGTGTACATCTGGCTCGTGATGTAGTCGTTGCCCTGCATGCGATTTTTGTGCGCGGTGCCATCGCCGAAATGCGTAAAGGTGTTTTCGCCCGCCTTGTGCTCTTCCAACTTCCAGAAGTCGCTGAGCTTCGCGCCGACGCTGTAACCGACAGGCCAATCGTAGTGTTTGCCCTTGATCGGGTTCGTGAGCGGCTGGCCTTGCGAGTGGCATTGAAGGCACGAATCGGTCGCGGCGACGGTGTCCATTCGGGCGGGGTTGAGGATGTTGAAATTCGATGCTTTCGCGACGTGTTCGCTTCCGGGGCCGTGGCACTTTTCGCAGCCGACGTTCCATTCCGTCACCGTCTTTTTTTCGATGTCGTAATTCACCGAATGGCAGCCGTCGCAGAGGGCGCTTGTCGGGCGGGTGAAGTTGTCGCCGGGATAATGTTTGACCCACCAATCGTCTTTGACCGTGTAGGGTTTCCATTGTTTGTGTATCACGTCCCACTGCGCTGGATACGGATAATAATCCCCGTCGACTTTCTTGAAATAACGCTGTTTCCATTTTGCTCCATAGGTAAATGCGACGTCGTCCCGTGTGAATTTGACGAGCGGGTTGGGCTTGGATAAATCCGGAATGATCGCGTCGGGATGTTCTTTGGGATCGCGGACGACGTTGGCCATGAGCGTCGATTTCCAGCGGTCGTAGATATCGGTGTGACATGAGCGGCACGATGCGGAGCCGACGAATTGCGCGGTCGGCGATGCGGATTGCTGGGACACCGTTCCCGGCGCATTTGTTGTTCGCGGCAGATTGCGGACGGCGGTGACGAGTTGCCAGATTTGTTCGTCTTGCATCTGCCAGCCGGGCATGCCGGTGTTTCGAATGCCGTAACGAATCAGATAGAACAAATCGCCGTCAGTGCGGCGCGCGGCGGCGGCGCGGCGAAGATCGCCGGGGCGCGGATAGAGACCTGCGCCCGCATCCGTTTTTCCGGAGCCGTCGAAGCCGTGGCATATCTCGCAATTCTTTTTGTAGAGCTCGGCGCCGGCGAATGCGGCGGGGCTGTCGGGCTTGGCTTCGAGCGGGTTTTTGCTTTCGTGCGCGGATGCTGGGATGCTGATATCGACGAGTTTTCCGGCGATGAGCTTTTCGAGGCTGGGGGGATCCTGCCGTGCGATCATGCCGCCGTTTGTCACGTAGAAATACAAGGCGATCAGGACGACGAGGGCGAACACGGCGGCGATTGCCAAGCGTCGAATCCAACGATTTTTGAATGCGCTTGAAAGTGCGGAGCTCATGTCACACCCCTCTGGTTAAGCAGGTCGTTAACGTATTGAAATGTTACGAATGAATTTCGAAATGTACTCTTATTATTCTATCCTTCTCGCTTTTGATCGCCGTGACATTTCGAAACTTGATCAAAAACTTTCAAACTCTTCCAGTGGATTGCGCGTAATGCGAACAACGGAGGAGCGCGAAACATGTGCATGCCTGAACTGAATGCAGGTCCTGTTCCGAACGAAAACGATTTCTTCCGCTGGCTGTTGCGCGAGGCTGTTCGTGCGAATCCGATGTACGTGATCAGCGCCGCTTTGGTCGCTTACGCGATCGAGCAGCTCATGACCGATCTCGATCCGCAGATTGGGAAGCTTGCCGGAATTGTGACGGTGCTGGGGCTGCTGCATCTGTACGAAATCGCTGCTCTTGTTGTCGCAACGATTGTCTTGAAACGGCGAACGCGCGGCGGGTTGGATATGCATGGGCTGCTGATCGTCGCGGCGTTGTATCTGGGCGCAACGTTTATCGCGCTGGATGAACTGATCGCGATTCGCCCGACGCTGGGATTGATTCTCGTACCGTTGTCGTTGCTGGCGGCGGCGTTCAAATTGTATTGGTATTCGCGGTTGCCGGGCGTGTTTTTTCCGGCGCGGTTTCGGAACGTCATGCTGGTGTTGCTGGGGGCGCATTCGTTGTCGCCACTTGTCAATTCCGGCGCGCTTTTGCGGGGAGTTGATCCAGTCGTTTCGCAGGGATATGCGTGGCTTGTCGGGTGGTGTGCGTTTTTGTGGGTGCTTCATTTGATCTGTACGGAGACCGGAGTGCGCACGGCTTCACCTTCCTCGCTTCGGTCAGATGATGCCCTTCCGCCCGATCCACTGGCCACGCGCAATTGCGGAATTTTTGCGGTGACGATCGCCTCGGCGACGAGCTTGACGCATCTACTGGTCAGCGATTGGATTTTCGATCGGACGTACGATTTTGCGCGGCTGTATCCGCTGCTGATAATTGCTGCCGCATCGTTCGTGTTGATTCGCTGGCGCAATCATCGCGCGTTCGGATTTTTTGAATCGGCGCTCGCGCTCGCACCGTGTTGCTTCGTTCAATATCTATGGCGCGAGTTTGTCGTGTCCGGGCAATCGTTCAATCTCGTCACGGCGTTGAGTCCTGCCGGGCAGGTGTGGGCTGCAGCAATTGCGTTCTATATCGTGTTGGCGCAGGGCACTGGAAATCGCGCGTTTTATGCCGGGATCACGAGTTCGGCGATTGTACCCATTTGGGTACCGCTGTGGAAACAGCGCTCGGGGATTCCGTATTTCCGCGCGCTGTTGACAGCGGGTCTGGGATTCGTGAGTCTTGCGCTGGGATTGATTGTCAGTTTATATCGCGAAGCGTGGTTGAAGAAATTGAAGTCGTAACGCGTCGTCGAACAAATCCAATTGCAACGCCCGTACCGATCGGTTAAACAAATTTGAACGCCCCGCGCCGCATTGAATGGGCTTTGTAACGGCGCATTAATCGACATGGCAGATCCACGCGTCCGGCAGCGCATTGCTCGCATCGCCGCGCAAATGATGTATGAACGGGCCGAATCGGAATACTTTAACGCCAAACGCAAGGCGGCTCGGCAAGCGGGATTTGATTCGCGCTACCATCCCAAAGACCTCCCGACGAATGCTGAAATCCGCGATGAGATTCAGTTCCTGGCATGTCTTCACGAAGGCGAAGCGCGTTGGGACAATCTGCGGAACATGCGGGTTGAAGCGTATCATTTGATGCGCGCGCTCGCGGGGTTTCATCCGGCGTTGATCGGAAGCACGTGGACGGGGCATATCCGGAAAGGTTCGGATATCGACATCCATGTGTTCGCGCAATCGCATTCGGCGGTAACGATGGTGCTCGACGATCTCGGTCATCGCTACACAGTCGAACACAAGCGGATTGTGAAGCACAACGAACAGCGCGTCTTCACGCATGTTCATCTCGCGACGAAATTCCCGATTGAGCTGACCGTGTACGGCGACGAGAAGATCGGGTACGTCTTCAAGAGTTCGATCACGGGTCGAGCGATTGAACGGGCGACACTGCCACAGCTGGAGCAATTGCTTGTCGCCGAATATCCCGGCATCGATCTGGCTGAAAAAGAAGATGCACGGGAACCGGGAATAGATCCGTACGATCTTTATAAACTGCTGCTCGATCCGCTGGAACGCGTGCAGCAGAATTCGCGGTGGCATCCGGAAGGCGACGCGTTGTATCACTCGCTGCAGGTGTTTGAGCGCGCGCGCGAGGCTCGGCCCTGGGACGAAGAGTTTTTGCTCGCGGCGCTGCTGCATGATGTTGGGAAGGGCATCGATCCGCACGATCACGTTACGGCGGCGTTGGAAGCGTTGGAAGGATCGATCACGGACCGGACGGCTTTTTTGATTGAGCATCACATGGTGGCTCGGGAGTATCGAAACAGAACGCTGGGGCATCGGGCGGCGAAACGGTTGGAGGAGTCCGAGGATTTGGAGGACGTTTTGTTGCTGAGCGAATGCGACGATGCGGGGCGCGTGTGCGGGGCGGAGGTGCCAACGGTTGTGGAGGCGCTGGCGTTTATACGCGGTTTGAATCCAGACGACGCGTGATGAAAAGGAATTCGAAAGTGAAAACGCCCAGAATGCAAGCTCCGGGCGTTTTGCTTCTTTTGCTTTGG
>JANXLS010000266.1 GCA_025355035.1 Planctomycetota bacterium
CGGAGCCGGATCGCCCATGATGGCTCCCACTTTCAGATCAGCAGGGAGCCAAATCTTAACGGTCGTACCCTTCCCTTCGGTACTATCAACCGCAATCATGCCATCGTGAGAGTTTATAATCCTGTCCACGATCGCCAAACCCAATCCAGTCCCAGCCGGCTTAGTCGTAAAGAACGGCTCGAAGACCTGCTTCAATACGTTCGGCGTCATCCCAGCGCCCGAATCCTCCACCGAAATAACGATTGCCGGCCGTCTGCTGCGATCGTTCAATCGCGTCGACTCATACCCGCTGCCCAACGGCGTGCTCTGCACCCGCACCGCATGGATTTTCAACTGCTTGCGCGAACAATCTTCCATCGCTTGCAATGCATTAAGACCCAGATTCAGCAGCACTTGCCGCAATTGTTCCGGATCGACAGCAATCGGATCCCCCGGTTCGCCCGAAACTGAAATAAGTACGTCGCGCGACTCAGGCCGTGACGTCAACAAATACCGTACGTCCGACAACACCCGCTTGATATCCGTCTTGATCAACCCCGGCGGTCGCATCCGCGCAAAATGCAGGAAGTCCGTGATGATCTGGTCCAACCGATCCGATTCCGATAGAACGATTTCGAGCAGAATCTTCTTGTGTTCCGGCAGATCCAACGCCCGAACCAGTTCCTGCACGGCCCCGCGAATCGACGCCAGCGGATTGCGAATTTCATGCGCGATCGTCGCGGAAATATGCCCCATCGTCTCAATGCGCTGCTTCTGCTTCGCAAACTCCGCCATCTTCTTTTCAACGGAAATATCATCCAGCGCGATAATCAACCCATGCGGTTCATCACTATCCAATTCCGAAATCGGATTGATCCGAACCATGATTGGTATGACTTTCCCATCGGCACCTTTGTGCGAAATCTCTGTTTGGCTGGGGTTCTTCGACTTCAAAACCTCCTGAGCCTGCTTGTCGATCCCCTCTCCCAACACACGCGACAACTTGACCTTCGGTAACTTCACAGCAATGCCCAACAACCGCATGAATTCCTGGTTGTGGTAGACGATCATTCTGCGGGCGTCGAGCATCAGGATCCCCTTTCCGATGCCCTCCAAAATATCGTCGCGCATCAAACTCGCCGCAACCAGCCGCTTCGAAATCGCTCCGGATATCACCCCCGCCGTCACAAACGCAAAGATCGGCAGCAATAAGAAACGCAAAAAAGACAACCCCGTCAGCGCGTGTTGTAACTGCAGAAACTTCGCCGCATCGCTCTTGATCTCCGTCGGAGCGAACCCAATGCTGTACAGAATTGCCACGCCGCTGTACAGAATCGAGGAAACGATCGCCGCAACAATCGAGGCGTTCCATTTCAACACGAATCCGGCCGAGCAAATCGAGATCAAATACAGCATCACGAATTCGCTACCAACGCCATTCGTCTTCCAGATCAGAACCGTGATCAGCAGGATATCGACGAAGATCTGCAGTGCCGCCAATTGCGCTGCAATTTTCATCTTCACGGTCACCAGTCTCACCAATAAAAGGTAGACGAGTGTCAACACCAAAACGATGATTGTCAGAAAACCCGGCGGGCGGAAGTACAACGGTATTTCGTTCAACGGCGCGTCAACCCCGCCGTTTTCGCGCATGAGCAGCACGGCCAGCG
>JANXLS010000268.1 GCA_025355035.1 Planctomycetota bacterium
TCGGCTTCACTGAGCTTCGCAGCGACCGCGCATTCGGCGAGCGGGTGGATCAGGAACGGGATGTTGTGCGGAATCTTTTTTCCGGTCGATTCTTCCCGGAAATTACCTTCCTCTGTGACATTGAAAATGGTACAGAACAACTCGGCATCCTTGCCCAAAAGTTTTTCGATTTCGTCTTTGCTCCAGACGTAGAACTTACCCTCTTCGCCCTCGCTGTCGGCGTCGAGCGCGGAATAAAATCCGCCTTCGGGGCTGGTCATTTCGCGCAGCACCCAATCGCACACATCGCGCGCGACGCGTTCGTATTCCGGATTTTTATAGACGACCGACGCTTCGGCATATGATCGCGAGAGCATTGCGTTGTCGTAGAGCATCTTTTCGAAGTGCGGAAGGAACCAGCGCTCATCGGTCGAATAGCGATGGAAGCCGCCGCCGAGTTGATCGTGAATACCGCCCATCGCCATTTCGTCGAGCGTGAGTTTCAACATCGTGTTGAGCAACTTGACGCCGACGGGCGATGTGCCGTTTGGGCCGGTTCGCTGCTGCATATAAAGGAAGTAGGGCAGGCCGTTGTTCGGCGGAAACTTGGGTGCGCGGCTGAAACCGCCGCGCTTGGGTTCGAAGTGTTCGTGAATCTCGTCGACGGTCGATTCGAGGAAATCGTTGTCGAGCGTCGATTGCGCGACGATCTTGCGGCTGGCGAGTTGTTCACGCACGGCTTCGGACATGCGCTCCGCGTCTTTGAGCAGGTCGTCGTGTTGCTTCATCCAGACTTCGTGAATGTTTTTCAGAAGCGACTTGAAGCCCTTGCGCCCGGCGAAATCTTCGGGCGGATAATACGTGCCGCCGTAGAAAGGCTTGCCTTCCGGCGTGAGAAAAACGGACATCGGCCATCCGCCGCGCCCGGAGACGAGTTGAACGCAGGTCATGTAGATTTCGTCGACGTCGGGACGTTCTTCGCGATCGACTTTAATCGAGACGAAATGTTCGTTGATGATCGCCGCGACGGCTTCGTTCTCAAACGATTCGCGTTCCATCACGTGGCACCAATGGCAGGCACTGTAACCCACTGAAAGGAAGATCGGCTTGTTCTCTTTTTTCGCGAGCGCAAACGCTTCTTCGCCCCATGGATACCAATTGACCGGATTGTGTGCGTGTTGCAGCAAGTAAGGGCTTGTTTCTTTGGCGAGCGCGTTGGTGTGTTTGGGATTTTTGGCGTCGTGATTCACGGGCGGTTCCTCGGAAAAGGCAAACGGGATCGACAACAGCGCGATGAAGAGGCACAAACAATGGAAGCGCATGGTTCGGATCTCAAATTGTAATGATGAAATGATCACATCCATAAAAAAACGCGGCGCGCGATTTTTGTCGCGCGCCGTTTTGGATCGTTTTGTTATCGAATGCGGTGCATGTTCTCGTCGCGTTTAACGGGGCGGTACATCAAATCGACGGGTGCGTAATCGTCGGTCAAAATCACTTTGAATTGTTCAAGTGTGTCTGCCGATGGGACGTGCTCGGCGCGCAGGCGCTTGTAACTTTTGACGTGCGAGCGAAGGTCGATTTTGACGTACGCTTTATCGGAGGCTTCATCGAATTCGCTCTCGTCCTTGGCGTTGTCGGTTTTAGGCGACAGTTTATCGGCGATTTCTTCGAGGCCGTCCGGGCCTTCCACTTCCTTGCGCTTGGTTTCGTTCGTGGCGATGACGATGACGTTGCGATATTCCTCGAGTTTTCCATCGGTCAACTTTTCGTCGTCGCGATAAAACTTCGGGAAGACGTAGAGTTGTTTGAAGAGCGGCGCGCTGTCGGCGGGATCGGTGCTGTTCAGTCCGAGCGCATCGTTGCGGCTGGCGGAGAGCGTTTTGAATTCGGCGAGGAAAAGGTCGGCGTTGTGCGCGACGTCGGCTTGCGCTCCGTTTTGCAAACCGGATATGATGTTCGTAATCAGGATGCCGTTGGGCGCGAGCTTCGCTTTGACTTCGTTGAGAAAATTCCACGTCATCAGATGGAACGGAATCTGTCCGCCCGAAGAGTAGGCGTCCAGGACAATGACGTCGTAGGGCCCGGGTAGTTCCCGGCGAATCGTCTGGCGACCGTCGCCGATGTAGAATTTGATGTTGGGATCGAGCTTGCCGTCTTTCTTCGGCATGTCGAAATATTCCTGAGCGATCATCGCGACTTTTTCGTCGAGTTCGGCGACGTCGACTTTGCAGTTGTACCAATTCGAATACTGGCTGGGAATGATTCCGCCACCTCCGCCGACGACGAGAATGCGCTTGGGTTCCTTGTTCCAAATCAGCGGAAGATGGAGCAGATCCGTGTACGTCACGCCGGCCGTGTGATGCTTTTTGTAGGGAAGAGTTCCGCTTTCAATGTTCTCGTTGAACTTCAGCCAGCGGCGCTGATAGTAAAACGGCGAATCCCAATATTTGACCGGGATCAGCATTCCGCCGTCTTTATCGGCTGGGTCCTCGGAAAAAAAAACCGCTTCCTCGGTGACTTGAATTTCGTGATAGGGCGAATCTTCGTAGCGAATCAATCGCGTACCCGGGTAGAGGTTGGGCTTTGTGGGGAACGCGGCCCAGCTTTCAGTGCCGATCAACCAGACAAGCGCGAGCATGCTGAGCGTTCGCATCTGACTGCGGTTGACGTTGCCGATGGCGGAGATGGCGAGGAAGAGACACACAATCGCGGTCAGCAGCAAAATAGCTCCGAGCAATTGCAGGACGTTGCTGAGCTTCATGTTGGGAATCAAGACGAACGTCGTGAGCCACGTACCGATGATTGAACCGAAAGTGGAGAGCGCGTACAAACGTCCGGCCACGCCGCCAACGCCGGCGAGTGAACTGGCGTTGAGCTTGACCGAGAAGGGCGAGACCATGCCCATCAGGAAGCTGGGGACAAAGAAGAGGAGCATTGAGGCGACGAGCGGGTCGAGGACTTTGCCCATGTCGGCTTTGGCGATGGACTCAGCGAGGCCCGGGCCGAAGCGCGGGAGGAGGAAGACCCAAATCGCGGC
This sequence comes from Planctomycetota bacterium, assembly GCA_025355035.1. Taxonomy (GTDB): domain Bacteria; phylum Planctomycetota; class SZUA-567; order H5-PLA8; family H5-PLA8; genus JANXLS01. The sequence continues at coordinate 3,020 of JANXLS010000268.1, forward strand.
AGCGCTGACGATCATCGACAGCGTTCGGAACGAGGGGTTTTTATCCGCGAGCGATCCGCCCACATAATAACCGGCGGCGAGCGCACCCATGAACATGCCGATGATCGCGCCCCACACAAAGGTGGAGGTGCCGAAACCCGGAGCGAGAATTTTTGCGCCCGCGATTTCAAGGCCCATCAAAACCGCGCCCGATACGAAGACGATCAAGTACAGTGCCCACGCCGCCCGCGCCGGATTTGCGACCGGCACAGGTTCACCACTTTCCGAATGACTCATGTCGACTCCCTTGTCGTAATGTTTTTAAAACCAAACGTTTTTCAATTTTCGCAATTCAATAAACGACTCTTCGTTACGACGCCCACCTCTTTAATGCGCTCGGCAATTCCGCATTGAATCGTTCGAGCGGAAAACCGACCACGTTCAGGAAGCTGCCTTCAATGCGCTCGACAAACATGTCGCCGTTTTCCTGGATCGCATAGGCTCCGGCCTTTCCATCGGACTGGCCGGAACTTACGTAATCCGCGATTTCATTCGCGCTCATCGACTTCATGGTCACCCACGTGCTCTCGGCGAATTCAAGCGGCAGTGTGCCACCGTTGCTTAATCCATCGGCACCGACCCACAACGCACACACGCCGGAGATGACGCAATGACGGGTTCCTGAAAGGCTTAATAGAATAGCCGTTGCGTCGGCGCGGTCCAATGGCTTTCCGATGACTTTGTTGTGGGCGGCAACCAGCGTGTCGGCTCCGATGACGAGCGCCGGAAAGGGCGACTTGATTAATGCGGCTCCCGCGATTGCTTTGGCTCGGGCTTTTTCGATGGCCAATTGCGCGGGCGTGGGCGAGGAGTCGATGGCGTCTTCGGCGTCGCCGGGATCGACAATTTCGATGGCGTATCCGGCGCTTTCGAAGATCGTTTTGCGCCGGGGCGAAGCAGATGCGAGGATGATGCGGAACGGCGGACGAGCGCCGGTCGGCGTTGTGGTATCGGGATTGGGTGTCGTCATGGATTTTATTTCGCGCGTTCGTTTTTCTTGGAATCTTCGAGCGGGTCGCCAGGCAGTTTTTCGAGCGATTCGCCGCGCAAAGCGGCTGCGGCACGTTGGGACATGAAGAGATCGAGGCCTTGTTTCTGGACGACAATGGTG
>JANXLS010000358.1 GCA_025355035.1 Planctomycetota bacterium
AACGTGTGCAGCTGATGCAGGAACAAATGGCGCGTGTCACGGCGGAAGCGGCTCGAGCCGCGGCCGAGGACGGCGAACGGCGGGCCGCGTTTCTCTCCAACGCCAGCCGGATGCTCTCATCCTCGCTGGATTATGAAGTCACGCTCGAACGCGTCGCGCAACTTACCGTTCCCGAACTGTGCGATTCATGTGCGGTCAGCATTTTAAAGGAAGACGGCCGGCTGCACTGCCTGGCGGTGGCACGCGCGGGATGGGAACAGTCGACCTCGACGCTTTCCGCCTACACCGAGCTCATATCCAATCCGATGGACCCCGTGAACAAAGCGATGCACAGCGGCGTTTCGGAATTGATCGGCAACATCGCGGATTGCGATCCCGACAGCAAAAGCTGGATTCAAAAGCACCTCCGTTCGTTGAATATTTCGGCGATTCGGTCCATGATGATCGTGCCGCTTCGGGCGCGCGATCGAACGGTGGGCGTGCTCACGTTCAAGACCTTCGAATCGAAACGACAGCTTACGTCGCGCGACTTGGCGCTCGCCGAGGATCTCGGCCGGCGCGCGGCGATCGCCATCGACAACGCGCGCTTGTATAAGGAAGCACAGACGGCGAACCGGATGAAAGACGAGTTCCTGACGGTCGTATCGCACGAATTGCGGACGCCGTTGACGCCGATTGTCGGCTGGACGCGCCTGCTTCGAAGCGAAAAGCTGTCGGCCGCCGAACGATCGCGCGCGCTGGACGTGATCGAGCGCAATGCCAACACACAAGCCAAGCTGATCGAGGATCTGCTGGATGTGTCGCGGATCATCACGGGTAAATTCCGTTTGAGCATCACGCAGGTGGACCTCGCCAAGCTGGTCGCCAGTTGCATCGATTCACTGCGCCCCGCCGCTGACGCCAAACGCATTGCGGTCGAATTCGATGCCGGCACCGAAAACATCACGCTGCCCGGCGACGCACAGCGCCTGCAGCAGGTCTTCTGGAATTTACTGTCGAACGCGATCAAATTCAC
>JANXLS010000359.1 GCA_025355035.1 Planctomycetota bacterium
GAGCGTTTTGATCATGGAAAAAGGCGCGGCCGTCGGCGCGCACAACTTATCCGGTGCGGTGCTCGATCCGCGCGCCCTCAACGAACTGCTCCCGGCATGGGAGCAGGCGGGCGCGCCGATAAAGCAGAAAGTGACCACCGAAGAAGTCTGGCTGCTTTCTCCCAAAAATAAACGCGTGATTCCCGATGCGCTGATCCCGCCGTATCTGCATGGCAAGGGGAATTACATTGTTTCGATTGGCGAGTTGAGCCTGTGGCTCGCCGACCAGGCGCGAAAACGCGGTGTTGAGATTCTCGAAGGTGTCGCGGGTGCCGACGTGTTGCTGGACGGTGAAACCGTTCGAGGGATTCGATGTCAGGACACGGGCGTTGAAAAAGATGGAACGCCCGGCGCGAATTACAGGGCCGGCGCCGACATTCGCGCGAAGTTGACGATACTTGCGGAAGGCGTTCGCGGCAGCGTCACCAAGCGCCTGGTCAAAAAAGGCGTCTTGAAGCCCGGCCCTTTGCCGCAGATTTACGCGTTGGGTATCAAGGAATTGTGGGAGATTCCGATCGGAACATTCCCAGCGGGAAAGGTTGTGCATTCGATCGGATACCCGCTGCAGAAAGGCCCGCTCGAAGGATTTGTGGGCGCCTTTGGCGGCGCGTTTTTGTATGGACTCGATGGGACCCATCTGGCCATTGGCCTCGTCGTCGGTCTCGATTACGAAGACCCGACTCTCGATCCGCACAACGAATTCAATCGCCTCAAATCGCATCCCGCAGTTCGGCCATTGCTGGAAAAAGGCAAGGCCATTGCCTACGGCGCAAAGTCAATTCCCGAAGGCGGACTCCATTCAATGCCGCAGTTATTTGGTGACGGATTCTGCGTCATCGGCGACAGTGCGAGCTTCCTGAATGCAGCGCGTTTGAAAGGCATTCATCTGGCGATGAAATCGGGAATGCTCGCTGCGGACTCGGCGGTTCTGGCGCTGGCCGCGAAGAATTATTCGCGCTCGCAACTCCAACAATTCCACGATCTGTTTAAGACAAGCTGGGCGCACGATGAGTTGAATCAAGTCCGGAATTGGCGCGCCGGTTATTCGCGCGGAATCATCGTCGGGACAGTGAACGACCTTGCGTTGCGCCTGACCGGCGGCCGCGGGTTCAGCGATCCGCTTTCAGTGCGCGCCGATTTCGAGTCGCTGCAAAAATTCAAATCGCCGCCGCGCGAACTTGTGAAACCGGACGGCGTCGTGACATTCGATCGCGTCTCAGACGTGTTCCTCTCTGGTACGAATCACGCCGAGAACCAACCCTGTCATCTAAAAGTTCCCGATCCAAGCATCTGCACCGATCGATGCGCGAAAGAATACGGAAATCCCTGCCAGCATTTTTGTCCCGCCGCTGTTTACGAATGGATCGGCGAGGGCGCGAAAGGCCACTTGCAGATCAATCCCGGCAATTGTGTGCATTGCAAAACCTGCGACATCAAAGACCCGTACGAAAACATCGAGTGGGTTGCTCCGGAAGGCGGCGATGGACCCCGGTACATTCAACTGTAATTCTCGGCACTTCGCACTCAGTACGCGGCGCTCAGCACTCGGCACTATGAAATCGGTCGGTGATTATTGCGCTTCGTCGGGATCCAGTTTGCGTGGAGCCGCGTCTTTTTCGGTGGCGACTTTTTTCGTGCGCAGCAAATAAGACGCAACAGCAGCCGACCACAATCGCTCCTGCGGCGCACGTTCGAGCGCCTGTTTGAAGGACGGCAAAGCAGTGGCTTCGTCACCATCCAAGCGAGCGCGGAGACCCATGATGAGCGGCCATTCGGACGGACTGATCATCGGAGCGGCAAGCGCTTTGATTTTCGCCGGGAGGTCGCTCGCGCGGATCGAACTGGTTGGCGCAAGAACTTCGGCGGCCAATTGATAGTCGGCCGGGGTGTCCGGATTTTCGAGAGCATTTTCAATCTCGATCGTCGTTGCGCCGCTGGGTTCCGGGCGGGCGAGATTGATCGTGGCGAGTCTCAACGCGGCGCGAGCGGCGATCAACGGATCGCTTTCCTTGGCGCTGACCAGCGCTTGATAGTTCTTGCGCGCGCCGCTCCAATTCGCGAGCGCCAGAAGCACGTCTCCGAATTCGAGCTGCCATTGCCGGCCCGCGGATTCATCCTCGACATGCTTCAAATCGTCCCGCACAGCCGCCCAAATTATATCCAATTGCCGATCGAGCGCGTTGCTTTCAACGTGCTCCAACGCCGCGATAAGGTCCGGCAAAAGCCCCGCACTTTCCGCCGCAAACTTTCCGCGCGCGAGCATGAAATAGGCGATTGCGTCGTCGTAGCGCCGGGCTTGGCAATAGTCGTGTAACGCTTGTTTGGCGAACGTGGCCAGATGTGCCGCGGGATACGCTTCCTTGACGCGCACAATTGTTTTGAACGACGCGTCATCACCGTTGTAAGCTTTGCGACGCGCCATTTCCGATGCGGATCGGCTGATGCCGTCGTTGGAACTGGCGACGAATTCCGACGCGTAGCGCAAAAGTTTGAGCGCGAGTTCGTCCGAGTCAGCGTCGCCGATCGTCGAAAGTTTTTCGATCGCTTCGGCAAAAAATGAAGCGAGGCGTATATCCGGTTTGGAATGGGTCTGACGCAACGCCGTGTGCAGTGTTATCAATTCGGCGAAGCGGGCATTTTCTGTGAGCATCCTGCCGACGTGTTCTGCGCAACGGTTCAATGCGACCCGCGCCGCTTCGTCCTTCGGCATTGCGGCGAGCACCTTGGGCAAACAATCCGAGTAAAACGCTCCCGCCGTTTCGGGCGTGATGGCCTCTGCGGGAAGATCTTCGAAAAAGCGAATGAACGCGTCCTTTGACGGGTATCGAACGACGATCACTTGCGCGTCCTGCCAGCGTTTGGCTTTTGCAAGAAATGATACGAGATCGACGGCGCGTGCCGTGAGGTTCGACGCTTTGGCCCCGTTTACGCCCGGCGATTTCGACGATTCGGGCGGAAGATACGTCATGAGTTTGAACGCTTCGTCGGGCAACGTTGGAAGCGCTCGGCGCGCCGCGTCGGCAAAGACGTCGTTCAGTGCCGGCGTCGGGACCGCGTTGTAGAGTTCTCGCAGTTCGGCGAAGCGGCCTTTGACGGCCAGCAAGCCGCCGAAACTGCGCGCGTTGTCAGCCACGCGGATCGAGACCGGATCCAGGCCGCTGCGTTTGAAAATATTCAGTGCCGGCCCGATAACCGCTTCCTTGTTCGGTTCGCGTTGAACGAGGTCGAGAACGTTCTGCAATTCCCACCCGAGCGTTTCGCCGATACGCGAATTGCCCATCCAGCCTTGCGCGAGTTCTTCGTCAACCGCCTGCCAGCGATCCGACGCATGTCGCCAGTCGATCTTCTTGGCATAACAAACGGCGAGGCGAATGTGAACCTGCTTGAGCAGTTCCGCCTGTTCAGCGAACTGTGGCGACGAGCGCGCCGGCCGATAGCGTGAGATCGTCTGCTTCGCGTCGAGATAGGCGGCGATGACGTCGTCGTACTGTCCTCGCGCGGAAATTTCGCCTATCAGTCCGAGATAGAATTTTGCGCGCGCTTGATTCAGTTCCTCGCCTTTTTGCGCGATAACGCCCAAATCGGCTGCGGCAATCTGGTATTCGCCGCGATGAAAATTGTCGACGGCTTTGACCTCAAGCCCGCCGGGACCGCCGAACTTTTTCTGCACTTCGCCGCTCTGCACTAGCAACCCGCCCGGCGGTTTGCGGATAACGAACTGCGACAGTTTCATGATCCAACTGCTGAGGTTAAAGTCCTGAATTTCAAGACTGACCGGACCCCAGGGCGCGGGCGATTGCGGATGAAGCTGCGGCACCGTCGGGAGCGTGGCAGTGAACGGCGAACTCAGACCGAATGGGAACGGATCGACCGGCGACGGTTCGCCGGAGAGCGTAAATTTCAGACGTATTCCGTCGCGCTCAACGGACAGGCGATAGAGCCCCGCGACCAGTTGCGGCATTTCCTTTTCAAGTTTGATTTCCATCGGCAACGGTGTGTCTTTGTTCTGTTTATACGTGTTCCAGAAACCATAGAGGTCGTTGGGCCCCGTCAAGCGGATGACGCTGCCTTTGATCGACAACACATACGGCACACCCGCGATGTCGGTGACGCTTTGAATCCCCGTCGTGATGCCCTGCGCGGCGGCTTCTTCGGTTAATGTGAATTCAAACGTGGTGCGCCAATCGTCGAAGAGAATCTTGGTGTCGGGCGTGACCAGCATATCGGACGCACTGAGGCGGCCATCGGTTGAATACGCCGGGCTGCGGACAACTTCCAATCCGGATGAGCCGTTGAATTCCCACACTTTCTGCCATCGAACTTGTTCTTTGCTGTTGAGTTCTTCAACTTTCTTCGTGAGTTTTTCGCGCTCAATTTCAATGTTTTTATGCTGCTTTTGGTTGTCGGCAAGAAGCAGCATCGTCAGCCCAAACGCAATCAACACGGCGGCCGCGGCGGCAATGAACCATTTCTGGCGTTTGATGTAGCGGCCCGCTCGGCTGAAGACACCGGCTGGGCGCGCAAGAATCGCTTCACCCGAACGAAAGCGGCGCAGGTCGTCGCGCAAGTCCGCTGCGGTGGTGTAGCGTTGCGCGCGTTCCTTTTCGAGGCATTTCAACACGATCGTTTGAATGTCGCGATGGATCTTCGGATTCAATTGGCGCGGCGGTACGACCGGTTCGTTGATGACGGCGACAACGACTTCCAGCAGCGAGCGCCCCGAGAATGGCGTGACGCCCGTGAGCATTTCATACAGCACCGTTCCGAGCGCATACACGTCGGAACGAGCGTCGATCTTGTTGATCTGCCCGCGAGCCTGTTCCGGCGGCATGTAGGCCGGGGTGCCCAGGGTCGTGCCGGACATCGTGTATTTGTTTTCAAGATCGACTTGCTTTGCCAAACCGAAATCGGTGATGTGCGGAACGCCGTTCTTGTCCACGAGAATGTTCGATGGCTTGATGTCGCGGTGGATCACGCCGGCCCTGTGCGCACATTCGATAGCGTCGGCAATGCATTCGGCGATGGACAGCGAATCCGAGATCGTCAGCGAACGCGCAAGGATGTGGGTCGAGAGCGGAAATCCCTCGATGAATTCCATGGCGAAGTAATGGTGGCCGTCGCAGGCTCCAATGTCATAGATCGGGACCACGTTGGGATGCTTGAGTCGCGCGACGGATTTCGCTTCGCGATTGAATCGCTCGATTGCTTCCTGCGAGGCGTGAACGCCATCGAGCAGAACTTTCAGTGCGACGACGCGGTCAAGGCCCGCCTGACGCGCCTTGTAAACGACTCCGAAACTGCCGCGGCTGATTTCGCCGAGCAATTCGTAGCCCGCGAAATGGCGTTTGCGCGCGAATTCGAATTCGACGGAGTCAGCCGGAGTCGAGCGCGAGGGTGTGTCCCCGGATATCGGTGTCGGCGAAGGGGAGTCGGACGCCACTTCGGCGGACTTGTTAAGTTCGTCGAATGCAGAGGCGTCCGAACCTTCTAAATTGGGTGCGATCGGATGGAGAATGGACGTGCGACCTTTGGCGATCTCCTGCGAGAGCTTGTTCGAACAACTGCCGCAGACGATGTGCTTCACCACGCCCGAAGTCAACGCGCATTCGGCAGGTTCGGGCCCACTGGTGTGAGCCCCGGGCTCGGATTCCAACGTGAGCAGTCCGCACACGCTGCACCGCAAATCGGCCATTCGGTCACCTATTCCAACTTCAAACTCAGTACAATAAAAGTATATCGTCTTGGACGTAAATTAACCGTTCGATTGCGATGAAAATTTGGAGAAAATGAAAAAATTTGAAACCGACTTTAAACTGCACGTTGCCAAAGAGACAGCGAGCTTTCGCGAGCCGCCGCATGCCCCCATTTCGAAAAGGGATGCGCGGGTGAGGGAAGAGCGTGATACTTCAGAAACGAGCCAGTCAATAAGAATTCGTTCTCCCGAAATCCACTTCATTTCCATCTGCCCCGGCGTAATCAATCCCAGACTTTCTATTCTACTTTTCGATCGGAATCATCATGGCCAAATCGCTCGCCGCCCTCATCGCGTTGATCGTCACGTCATTCACGCTATTCGCTGGCGAAGCCACACCGCCAGCCAAGCCACCTTTAAAAATCATCCCCGGCCAGGTCATCGTCCCGTTCGACAAAATGCGCCGAATTTGGGGCGAACTCGTCAGTGTCGACTTGGCCACACGCATCGGCACCTTTCGCAAGGAAGGCACCGACGAGGTCATGAAATTCATCGTCATGCCCTACTCGGAATTGCTTAATCACGCCGCGTTCGGCGATCTTCAGGATTTTAAAATCGGGGTTCGCGCGATCTTTCGCATGCACGAAAACGACGCCGGCGAATGGGTTTATTTGACTTATATCCAGGACCAGATGAACATGATGAACGGACATCGCGAATATTTTTACGTCGATAAAATTGACGCCGCGATAGGCCAGCTTGAATGCACGCAGGCCCGCATCGATTGGGACCGCAGCCTCATCAACAGCCCCGCCTGGAACGCAACCGCAAAATACCAGCCCGGCGACTATGTCATTCACCAGGGATCAACGTGGCAGACGAAAGTCGCGGTCGATGTTCCCGGAATTCCGCCTGTGGCCGGAAAAATATGGGCGGAGCACGGCTACATGCGCGAGCGCGGCATCGTGATCGAAACGAACGCCAACACTCATTTTTGGAAGAACGGCGAACCGGCAACTTTCGCTGACATCAAAGTTGGCGAAAAAATTCGCACGGAAACGCACGGCGTAGGTAAAGGGAAAACGCAGATGTGCTGGAACGTGTTTCTCGACGACGCCAGCTTGCTCAAATTTCAAAACGAACAAAAAGCGATTCACGCGAAACGAATGAAGGAAGAAGGCTTACCGGGCTACGTCGATAAAAACGACGGCAACAAACTCAGTCTCACGCTGTTTCAAGAAGGCAACGAAATTGCGCGAACGTTAAAACCCAATGGAAAACTCACCGTCGCTCCGGCGGGGGTCGATCGCAAACCCTCGTCCGCGCCCGTGGGTGCGATCATTTCCGAAGTCAAAATGGCGGGCAACCTGTGCAAAATCACAGTGACGCTCGACGCCCCGTCCCCGGCGTTCAAAGTCACCGATCTGGCCCGCGCATTTGTTACGCAATAGTTTTTGGAAAAGGAGTCGTACCCCATGACAAGCAATGCAGAGACGGTCGACGAATACCTCGCGTCGCTCCCGCCCAACCGCCGTTCCGCGATCTCCGCGGTTCGTGACGTGTTTCTGAAAAATATCGATCCGGGCTTTGAAGAAGGCATGTTATACGGAATGATCAGCTACTACGTTCCGCTCTCTGTTTTCCCGGCCGGATACCATTGCGATCCCACGAAGCCCGTTAATTTCGCCAGCCTCGGCTCCCAGAAAAGCCACATGGCGATCTACCTCATGTGCGTCTACGGCAGTCCCGTCGCCGAAAAACAATTTCGCGACGATTGGGCAGAGAGCGGCAAAAAACTCGACATGGGAAAATCCTGCGTCCGTTTCAAAAAGCTCGACGACGTCGCGCTGGACGCCGTCGGCCAGACGATTGCGAGCGTGTCGATGAAAAAATACGTCGAGTGTTATCAGGCGGTGTTGGATTCGATGGCAGCGAAGAAGAAAGCGCGGAAGTAGGTCGTTATCGAAGCACGAATGAAAAGCTCTTTACTGACCCGCGCATTGCAAG
>JANXLS010000361.1 GCA_025355035.1 Planctomycetota bacterium
AAGCGTTTTCGGTTTTCGCTCAACGTTATTCGCAATCACCGAATCCGCAGCTTGCAAGATCGTTTTCGTCGAACGATAATTCTGTTCTAATTTAACAATCGTAGCTTCCGGAAAATCTTTCTCAAATGACAGGATGTTCCGAACGTCTGCACCCCGCCATCCGTAAATCGATTGATCCGGATCTCCCGTCGCACAGACGTTACGATGCTTTGCACCGAGAGATTTAATCAAATGATACTGGCAGGAGTTTGTATCTTGATACTCGTCCACCAAAATGTAACGGAACCGATCCTGGTAACGCTCCAATATTTCCGGACGATTTCGAAACATCAAAACAGTCTGTATCAACAAATCATCGAAATCAAAAGATGAATTTTTACGCAGCTCTTTTTCGTACCCGATATAAGCTTGTTTGATTAATCGTTCATGGTACATCCCGTCAGGCACATCATCTGGGCTTTGTACCTTATTTTTGAATGCTGAAATCTCCTGCCGAACCGTCCGCGCACCCAGACGTTTGTCGTCCTTGTCGACACCCATTTCTTTCAACACTTCTTTAACGATCGCCATCGAATCGTCGTCGTCGTAAATCGTAAAATCCCGGGAATACCCCAACGCCTCCGCCTCACGCCGCAACACCCGAGCGCAGAAACTGTGAAACGTCGAAATCCAAGCCCCCGAAGTGCCGACAAGCTCCTCAACGCGCCGCTTCATTTCCCCCGCCGCTTTGTTCGTAAACGTGATCGCCAAAACTTCCCACGGCCGAGCGCCTTTCGCCAGAATATTGGCGATGCGCCGAGTCACCACCCGCGTCTTTCCCGACCCCGCTCCAGCCAAAATCAGCAGCGGCCCATCGGTCGTCTCCACAGCTTGCCGCTGAGGTTCATTGAGATTCGAAAATATTTTTTTGAGGTCAGCGTACACACGAAACTCCTGCGATATGGTGGTAGCGTTGTTCTATCGCAAAGACGTGTAGACGCCAGAAGAATAACAGCTTTTGATATAAAGTTTAGTCCGCCGTTCCCCCTCTCCCCTTGAGGGGCAGGGGCCGGGGGTGAGGGGTCAGCTTTCAAACGAAGCGTCATTTCCAACCCGCTTCCTTCGCCCCATCATATCCCCTATAAAGGTGGCGGAATTTTCGTAGGCGGCGGCACGCCCTTCTGATACGTGTCCAACGCCGCAGCCTGAGCCGCGGCACTCTTCACCGGGTCCGTCGCCCGATGCGACAACGACGACGGTGACGGCACATCCAGCGATAACGGATCAGCCGCCGGTTTCGCCGGTGCTTCGATCGAATGCGGATGCGTCGGCGCGGGAATGTCTCCGCCGCCATAACCCGTATCGCCAATGGTGGCGTCGTACGGATCTTTCGCTTCCATTTTATCCTTATCGTCCAGGTCGTCGTGTTTTAACTTGTCGACTTCGTCCTGAATCTTGCGCTTCTCGTTTTCAATCTGGGTCGCCGCCGAATCCAACTCGCGCCGGATATCTGACGTCGCCTCGCTGATCAACTTCTTGTAACGATAATACTCCGTCGCAGCCTTCCGGATCATCAACGGAAGGTCCTTGCCAAAAAGCAACAACCCAACCAATCCGAGGATAAACATCGATTGGAAGCTTAATAAATTGGCAATAATAAGCGGCATAGTATCGCTACTGAATCCGGTGCACTGTTGTATTTAACTGGCATTGAATTTTAAGTCGATCTTGATTCACTCCGTTCCTCCCATCTGGGACGAAGAAAG
>JANXLS010000376.1 GCA_025355035.1 Planctomycetota bacterium
CACGGCGATTGCGCCCAAAAAAAACGGCCCGGGGAATTCGTTCATTCGCCAGGCCGCTTCTTCGCGTTAACCACCTCGATTCTTTCAGAGTACATCGTTACGGAAGAATCACACTCCGAACGATCGCGTCGTCTTCTTCCTGCTTTTTCGTGACCGGTTCTGCTTTATCATTTTTGCGAGCCGTCGTATTTGCAGCGATTGGGTGGATCGATAGTTGTGCTTCTTCTGCGCTCGGGGGATTTAATTGCAACGTTTCGGCTTCACGCGGAAGTGCTTCTGCTTTCACCGTGTGTTGCCGTCCGCGGGTGATCTCCGATGTGTTCGGCATTTGATTCGACGGATGCGTTTTCAAAACCATTCCGACTTTTATCTTCGAAGGTTCTGAAATCCTATCCTTGTTCCATTCCAACAATTCCTTCCACTTCCGCGAATCGTTCAATACTTTGCGAGCAATTCGTTCGAGCGTGTCGCCGGTTTGAACAATGTAGTCGTCTTGCGTGATCAATTTTGAATCGCCATGCCCTTCGGCCTTGCTCGAAGACGTGTGAACGCTTTCGCTGCGATTGCCCGCACCCGGAACGGAATTGCCGTGCGTCGCCATTTCGGACGAGGCCGAAGTACCGATTGCATTGGGGATACGAATCTTCATTCCTTCTTTCAAGTGATTCGCGTCGGGCAGCGTGTCTTTGTTTGCCTCCATGATCGCCCTGTTGCCGCCCTTACCCGGGAGATTCGCGTTGGCGATGCGGGTCAAGTTTTCGCCTGATTTCACGACGTACCACTTAAACGCGCCGTTGGTCGGTTGTGCAACCGGAGCTGATGTTTCTCGGTCGGTCGAGCGCGGGCCGTTGGCGTGAGCGTCAGCCGTTTTCGGCGGCGTGTTCGCACGACCGCCGCGCGACGGTCGCTCCGTCACTGGAGGAGTCGTGACTGGATCATCACCGCCCAAAAATGCTTCCGGGAGATGGCCGCCTGTACCGTGGGCAATACTGTTCGAATTCGAACGATTGGGTTGAACCGCTGGCGTCGCGTTTTCAGCGGCGCTCCACGGATCTCGGTTTTCGCTTCCCGCCGCAATCGGACGATCAGGGGTCGCCGAACGCGTGCCCAGAACTCCACCGGTGGGAGGCGTGTCCGACCCGAGTGGCGGCAGGATTTCGCCAGCCGTCTGCTTCGTGTCTGAATCAAGCGTCGGTTTCGTCACCGCGGTTTCAGGTTTCTTTTTGCCGCGCCCCCCATCATAGACGAGACAGACGACGACCGTCATGAGAATGAAGAGCGTCAACAAGCCCCACTTGAATTCACGAAAAATCTTCGCTGCGCCGCTGGAAACGGAAGTCGAACTTCCGATATTCGCGGTTTGCGCCACTCCGCTGAAAGCCTGTTCCGAATCGATCTGATTTGCCACGGGCACTCCCCCTTGAAGAATCCACTTGTTGTGAGAATTATCGTGAAGGGTTTACGGTGGCTTGAGCGAAATATAGTGATTAAGAGAACGATGCGAGCGGATTTATATTATCGGAAGGCGTATCTCTTCGAGGATGCACGAAAAGTCCTCTAAAAGACATTTCCAGTCTGCGGGGCGCTGAGCCCTATTTGTGCCGCAGCAACGTATAGGCGATAACGAGTGCGCCAAGTACAATTCGATAGTAGCCAAACGCCGCGAGGCTATGGTTGCGAACGTAGCCGATCAACCAATTCACAACAATCCATGCGACGACGAACGACGTGATGCTGCCAATCAGCAGTACCGGTACGTCGCCGGAATGAATGTCCTTCCAACCTTTGTACATTTTGTAGGCGAACGCACCGAACATCGTCGGGATCGCCAGGAAAAACGAGAATTCGGTCGCAGCGTTTCGCGTCAAATGCATTAATCGTCCCCCGACAATCGTCGCACCGGAACGCGACGTTCCAGGAAACATGCTGAAGCACTGGAACACGCCGATGAAAAATGCCGTCGGGACTGGCACGTCTTCAGCCGTCGTATACTTTCCGGAATCGGCTCCGCGCTCAACCAAAATCAAAATGATTCCACCTACGATCAATGCAATGGCCACAGGGAGCGGAAAGTGAAAGTGTTCTTCGAGTTTTTTATTAACCAGCGGTCCCAGCACAACTACAGGCATGACCGCCACGACAAGACTGATCCAAAACGACTTCGACCTTGGATTCGTCGGGATGGTTTTGACGGACTCCCACAATCGCGCGCGATACAGCAACATCACCGCAAAAATCGCGGGCAATTGAATGATCACGTCGAAGATTCCGTCGAGCGTCTCCGCACGCGCCGTATCCGGCGTCAAGGGGAACCACTCGCGAACGATAATCAGATGCCCCGTCGAGGAAATCGGAAGGAACTCCGTAACACCCTCCAGAATCCCTTTTATCAGCGCGTTGAAATAATAGATAAACACAAGGAGTCCGAGGATTGAGTTTGGCGAT
>JANXLS010000410.1 GCA_025355035.1 Planctomycetota bacterium
CGAGCTTCAAGCGTTATCTCCTCTGATAGCGCTTGAAGCTCGACGCCTCGATCCGAACAAAAATCGCTCGGCTTTTTCCATGCGCCCCCTTTTCAACGGGCTGCTATATAGGGAGGCTCTCCAGAATCTCTTACTTCGTGGGTGCAAGTCTTAATTTCGGCAGAGTTGACCATAACTCGGTTTGATTAGGTTGAGTGGCAATTAGAGGTCATTTTGCAGCCTTTTGACACACCTATGTCCAAAGTCCAAAATTCATTCGTTGTAAATGGAAAGTGCCTCTACGAAGGGGGGGCTAAAGCGAAAGGCGACCGCTTCACCATCGAATAAGGCGAAAAGACGCGAATAAAGGCAAAAAGTTATAGATGATCAAAATGGATACGGTGAGCAGGGGAAACCGGTGAAACGGTACATTACTAAAAGGAGTGATTGAACGGGTTTGAATATATCTATTTTATCACATTGCCTCACATGTGCAACTTATGGAACGGGATTGAATTTAGAAAACGAGGAGTTCGGCAAGCGTAATGACGACACAATGTGCAAGTGTGGGAACAGAGATGAGGTGAGAAATGGTGAATAGGAAAATAGCATTTTGATATTGTGCACATATGTGCAACTTAGAGCTACCGGACAAAACCCTCGCGCCAATCTGCTTGCGGCGGGCGGCGTGGTACTTCGAAAAACTTGCTTCGCGTAGTCTCAAATACGCGGAGCTCGTCTTTCTCGTCCCACTTGCCCGGCGCGGCGCATCTTGGCACGAGGGTTTTGTCCGATAGCTCTTATGGAACGAGTATAAATGGTGGAGCAAGTTAAGCTGGGGGAGGGGGTGAAAAACTTGATTTTGACTGTGCGGTGTATAAATTGAAAGCATGGACGCCACAGCACCCACCGTCGCCGAATGGGTTTCAGCCTGCCAAACGGGAAATCGCCGCGCTCTGTCGCGCCTCATTACACTTTTGGAATCCGGTGACGCAAAGCAAGTCGCGGACGCCTCGAATGCGGTCGCACACTTCGAGTTCCCGCGCCACGTCATCGGCGTGACCGGTCCGCCTGGAGCTGGAAAATCGACGTTGATCGATTATCTCACGGGCCTCGTTTTGCGAGCATCCGATAAACACGTCGCTATTCTCGCCGTGGATCCGAGCAGCCCCTTTACGGGTGGCGCTCTGCTCGGCGATCGCATTCGAATGTCCAGCCTCCGCAACGAACCGCGCGTGTTCATTCGGTCGATGGGGAGTCGCGGCGCATCCGGTGGAATCGCGGCGGCCGCAAGTGGCGCGTTGCGTGCGCTTGGAGCGGCCGGATTCGACACCGTCTTTCTGGAGACTGTGGGAGCTGGGCAGTCCGAAATCGACATCGCCAATCTCGCTCACACCGTTTGTGTCGTTCAAGTCCCCGGCTTCGGCGACGAAGTCCAGCTGATGAAAATGGGCATCCTCGAAGCCGCCGATGTTTTTGCCGTCAACAAAGCCGATAAACCCGAAGCCGCTGAATTGAAAGTGCGTTTGGAACTAGCCATCGCTGAAAACCCCGACGCTTCCTGCCGCGTCTTGAAACAACTCGGTAAAAAGTTCGCTGCTCAATTTACGGGCACGCATTGGACGCCGCCGGTCGTTCTGCTCAGCTCTGCCCGTCAGGAAAACGGCGAAGCCTTGCTCGCAGCACTGGAAGCGCACCGAACCTTCGTGGATCAACCTGCTTTGAGTGACGTCCTGAAGAAGTACCGAGCCGTCCGGGCGATCATCGGTCAAGCCGAAAACACCTTCCGCCAACGCGTCGAATCTCGCGCTGACGACGGCTCGCTTGACGAAACGACGACGGCGTATTTAAGCGGAACGATTTCGTTGGACGCAGCGGCGAACGTACTCATTCGAGCGACCAACGCGGATTCAATCAATCCAATTCGGAAATGACTTCATGATCCCGCTCGAAACGCTCTCCGGCATCCCGCTCCAATCTGTGTACTCGCCCGGCGACACGCGCGCTGGGGAACTCGCGAACGAAAGCGCCCCGGGGCATGCTCCTTTTACACGCGGCATCCACGAAACGATGTACCGTGCGCGGTTGTGGACGGTGCGGCAATATGCGGGTTTTGCCTCTCCGAAAGAAACGAACGCCCGTTGGAAAAAGCTGCTTGGAAGCGGAACCACCGGGCTTTCGACTGCGTTCGATCTGCCAACTCAGTTGGGCCTTGATCCGGACGATTCACTATCGCGCGGCGAAGTCGGTCGTGTCGGCGTTTCGATTTCGTCCGTCGATGACATGAAGGCGCTCTTCGCTGGAATCGATCTCGCTCATGCCAGCGTTTCGATGACGATCAATGCGCCTGCCGCGGTGCTCCTTGCGTTTCTGTATATCGCGAGCGAAGAGCTTGGCTTCGATCCACGGGTAGTCCATGGCACGATCCAAAACGACATCCTCAAGGAATTCGCCGCGCGCAACAATTACATCTTCCCGCCCGAACCGTCGATGGCGCTGACGGTGGACGTGATCGATTTCTGCCTGAAAGAAATGCCCAACGTCAATCCGATTTCGGTCAG